>NZ_DATHFX010000333.1:0-9123 GCF_035317885.1 Pinirhizobacter sp. | reverse complement strand
CCAGCGTCCCTGTAGCCAGGCGGACGGTGTCATCGGCCTGCGCCGTGTTCCCATCTGCCGGGTGCATCAGGCCGTCAGAGCCCTGGACCATCGCCGTATCACCCGATACGAGCTTGATGCGATCCAGGGTGGAGACGGTTTCCGGACCCTGTCCCTGGGGTACTGCAGAAATCGTGCCGTCTTCGCCAATCTGCAGTTTTGTCGCATTGGCCAGCGTGATCGGGCCGCCGCCGCCAACCACCGGATTGCCCTTGGCGTCGGTCAGCGTGCCATCGGCGGTGAGTTGCAGGTCGCCGGCCCGGGTATAGGCCTCGGTGCCGTCCGGTGCCTGCACGGCGATGAACCCCGGGCCGCGCACGGCGATATCGAGCGTGCCGCCCGTGGACTGCAGCGGGCCCTGGGTCATGTCGTTGCCCAGTCCATAGGCCACGGTGTTGATACGGGTCTTCTGGCCATCGCCCAGCACCGGCACGGACGTGAACGACGTCAGCTCGCTCTTGAAGCCGGTGGTGCTGGCATTGGCAAGATTGTGGCTGACCGCGTCCTGGGCCCGCATGACCTGCGAGGCCCCGGTCATCGCGACGTAGATGGAATGATCCATGGCTAAAGACCCCTATGGCGGCTGTGCTTAGCGCGAGATCGCGTTGAACAGCGTGCTGGCCAGCGTGTTGTCCACGGTCAATGCCTGGGCATTGGCCTGGTAGTTGCGCTGGGCCTTGATCATGTCCACCAGCTGGCTGGTGGTATCGGCGGTGGAGGAACTCTCCAGTGCGCCGGATTGCACGGTGCCGAACTGGCCGGCGCCGGAGCTGCCCATCACGGCCGTGCCCGCGTCGCCACTGGCAAGCCAGGTCGTATTGCCGGTCTGGCGCAGGCCCTGCAGGTTGGCGAAGTTGGCCAGCGCCACCTGCCCCAGCTGCGCGGTCTGGTTGTTCGAGTAATTGGCCGTGACCACGCCCTTCGAATCCACGTCGATCGAGGAGAGCGTGCCCGCCTCGTTGCCGTCCTTGTCCACTGCGCCTGCGGAATAATCCGTGCCGAACTGGGTGGTGTTGCTCAGGTTCAAGGTCATCGTGACCGGGTTGGAACCGTTGCCGAAGTCCACCGGGTTGAAGGCGAGGTTGCCGTTGGCCGGGGCGGTCAGCTGGCCAGCCGCATCGAACGTCATCGGTTGCGTGCCGGCGTCCTGGCCGTCCATGAACAGGTGCGCGTCCCAGGCGTTGGTACCGGTCTTGACGTAGTACACGGTGGCCGCGTGCGATCCACCCTGCGAATCGAAGACGTTGAAGGTGGTGGTGTTGTTGTAGCTGTCCGAATCGGACGTGCTGAAGGGCGTGGTGGTCGGCAACGACGCGCTGGAGGGCAGGTTCGCGCTGATCGCAGCCTTCGTGCTGGCCGTGGCCGCGCTCTGCGCCGTGGTCAGGTTGAGGTTTTTCAGCGTGCTGGTGTCGAAGCCGCCGCCGATGGCGTTGGGCGGATACACCTGCAGGTTATAGCCTTCCTGCGTGAGCACGTTGCCCGAGGCATCCTCGTGGAAGTTGCCCGCGCGGGTGTAAGCCAGGCCATTGCCGGTGTTGACGGTGAAGAAGCCGTTGCCGGAGATGGCGAAGTCCAGGCTGTTGGACGTGGTCTCGATGTCACCCTGCTGGAACTGCTGGGCCACGTCGGTCATGCGCGTGCCCGAGCCCACGGCCGTGGCATTGATGTTGTTGCCGGTCACGGCGAACACATCGGCGAACTCGGCGCGCGAGCCCTTGAAGCCGGTGGTGTTGGCGTTGGCCAGGTTGTTGGAGATCACGTTCAGGTCGGACTGCGCGGCATTGATGCCGGTCAGCGTGGTATTGAGTGCCATGAGTTAAGTTCCTCGGATTCGAAGTCGAAGTGCGTCAGAGAATTTGCGCGACCTGGGCGAGCGGTACGCCGCCCACGCCAGCCACTTGCAGGTAGGTTCCGACGGACGATCCGCCATACCCCACGCCGGTCACGGTGCCGGAGATGAAGGTATTGGCCGAGGTACCGGCGTCGGTGGCCGCAAGCGTGTAGGTTCCCGCTGCGACGGCTTTACCACTGTCGTCCTTGCCGTCCCAGGTGAACTGCGAGAGGCCCTCGCTCTGGGTTCCGAGATTGATCGTGCGCACGGCGTTGCCGGACGCATCGGTGATATTGATCACCACGGCGCCGGCCGTGGCCACGTTGACCGCGCCCTTGGTCGCGGTGCTGCCGTCATAGGCGGTGGTGGTGGCCGGCACCATCACATCGCGGCCGACGAGGTTCGCGGAACTGAGCACCTGGTTGGTCTGCGAGGCGCTGGTGAGCTGGCTGGCCAGCGAAGTCACCGTCGTGTTCAGGTCCTGCGTGGCCGACAGCGTGGAGAACTGCGCCATCTGCGAGGCGAACTCCTGGTTGTCGACCGGGTTGGTCGGGTCCTGCGCCTGCAACTGCGCCACCATCAGCTTCAGGAAGTCGCTCTGCGACATCGCGCCGGTCGAGGAAGAGGACGAAGACGACGTCGTCGAGTTCGTATTGGTTGTGTTGTTGGTATCAACAGTGCTCATGGGAATTCCTACTTGCCGAGGTCGAGGGTTTTCAACATCAGCTGCTTGGCTGTGTTCATGACCTCAACGTTGTTCTGGTACGAACGCGAGGCGGAAATCATGTTGACCAGTTCGTCGATGGGATTGACGTTGCTGGAGTAGACGCGACCCTCGGCATCGGCCAGCGGGTTGCCCGGGTCGTAGTGCGAATCCACCGGCGCCTGGCTTTCGCTCACGCCCAGGATCTTCACCCCGCCCATCGCGCTGTCGGCGTCGCCGCCGGCGCCCATCGCGCCCATCTGCCCGGCCATGGCGGCCGAGAACAGCGGTGACTTCGCGCGGTAGGCCGCTTCCGGGCTACCGGCGACGGTGTCGGCGTTGGCCAGGTTGCTGGCCGTGGTATTCAGGCGCATCGACTGCGCGGCCATGCCGGTGCCGGCCACGTCGAAAATATTGAAAAGGCTCATGAGCTGCTCCCGTTGATGGCGGTGCGCATCATGCGGATCTGCGCGGTGATGAAGCTCAAGGAAGCCTGGTAGTGCACGGCGTTGCCGGCGAACTGGGCCTGCTCGACCTGGGTATCGACGGTATTACCGTCCATCGTCGGCTGGGTGGCCGCGCGGTAGGCCAGCGGCTCATGGCCCGGGATAGCCCCCGTGCCTCCCAGGTCCTTTTCGGAGGTAGCCGTCATCTGAAGGCTGCCGCTTTCGCTCGAACCCGTGGCCGCAACCAGCGCCGCGCGGAAATCCACATCCCGCGCCTTGTAGTCGGGCGTGTCCGCGTTGGCCAGGTTTGAGGAAATCGCCTCGGCACGCTTCTGCCACAGGCCAAGGGCCTGGGTATGGATGCCGAACATGTTGTCGGTGAGGTTGCTCATGAGGGAGCCCCGTGAAATGACGGAGTTCGTTGAGCAAGACCTATGCCAGCAATTAACTAGATGATTTATCTAGTCTTATTGGCTTGGCGGCATTTTTCCGGCGCGGCGGGTGCGCCGGAATTCAGGCGCTTGGGCGCGCCGGGGCCCTTCGGTTACAACGACGCCCAGCGGACCGGCTCTTCCGTAGGCAGGAGCTCCACCACGGCCGCGGCGAGTATGTCGGGCTGGAATTTGGCGATGAAGCGGTCGGCACCCACCTGATTCACCATCGACTCGTTGAATACGCCGCTGAGCGAACTGTGCAGCAATACCTTCATGTGCTTCAGGCGCTCGTCCTCGCGGATGGCGCGGGTAAGCGCGTAGCCGTCCATGCGCGGCATCTCGATATCGGAGATCACCATGGCCACGTTGTCGTCGCTGTCGCCTTCGGCCAGCGCCACCAGCTTCTCGTACGCTTCCTCACCGTCGTTGGCGACGACGCAATCCAGGTTCATCTGGCGGAACAATTCCACGATCTGCGTGCGGGCCACCAAAGAATCATCCGCCACCAGCACCCGGCGAGGGCGCCGGCGGGCGTCGCCCGGGACGCTGCCGATACGCGATGAAAGTTCCACCTTGGCAGGCTCGATGCTGGCAAGCACCTGCTCGACATCGACAATGGCCAGCAGGTTGCCGTCCAGCCGGGTCACCGCATTGACGCGGGGGCCGTAACCCAGCGATGGCGGCGGTGCCGCCATGCCGGCGCCATCGCAATGAACGATGCGCTGCACATCCGATACCAGGAAGGCCTGCACGCTGCGACTGAACTCGGTGACGATGAAATGCGCCTCCGGGTGATCTGCCAGCGGCGGATACCCCATGGCCTGGGCCAGGTCGATCACCGGGATGGTCTGGCCGCGGTAGTCGAAACTGCCGGCGATCAGCTCATGCATGCTGGGCATGCGCTCGAGCCGCTGGCGGCGGATCACCTCGCGGACCTTGAACACATTGATGCCGAAATCCTGCCCGTCGCCGAGGCGGAACATCAGCATGGCCACGCGGTTGTGGCCCGCCAGGCGGGTGAAGCGGTCGACGGTTTCGAGCAGCGGGCCGGCCATGCTTAGGTGATGTCCATGCTTGGGATGGCGGCTTATCGGCCGGAGCCGGGGGAAACTGAAGGCCGGGCTCGCTTGGCATATGCCTTGCTTCCTCAAGTCCCGCGTCCCCGTGTCGATGTATGGGGACACCCTCGGAGCCGTCGTTATCTATGAGCCTTATCTGGAGTCAGCAGGTCGAGCAGATCGCCCAGGCGCTTGCCGCCGGCGATGTGGGCCGCGCCAAGTCGCTTTCCAAGCAGTTTCCGCGGGCGGCGCGGGCACTTGCGCCGCTTCTGGCCGCACCGAAGCCGCGCACCGCACCCTCGGCCGCCACCCAGGCACTCGAACAGCAGGGCCTGGTGTTGTCCGGGGCCCAGGCGATGGGCACCCAGCTGGTGGAGCTGACCCGCTGCGTGGACGACGCGCGTGACAGCGTCGGTCGCTTGACGGATACCGGCGCCAGGATTTCCACGGCGCTCGATGCAAGCCACGCCGGCATCGCCGGCATCGCCCAGGCGCGCGACCAGGGCTCGAACAATGTCGCCGAACTCGACGGCCAGTTGCGCCTGCTGCGCAGCGCGCTGTCGGGCATGACCCGCAACCACGCCAAGTTCGCCGGCTACGTCGAGCAGATCCGCGCGCTCACCGCCGCCGTGCAGGACATCGCCCACCAGACCAACCTGGTGGCGCTCAACGCCGCCATCGAGGCCGCACGCGCGGGCGAGGCCGGCCGCGGCTTCGCCGTGGTGGCCGATGAAGTCAAGCAACTGGCCGAGAAAACCGCCCAGGCCACCGGCGAGATCGAGCTGGTGACCCACGCCGTGGGTGAATTCTCAGGCCAACTGGAAGAATCCGTGCAGCAGAGCCTGCGCCGCCTGGACCAGAGCAAGGCGGGTGTGGAAGGCATGCAGGGAGCACTGGCCAAGGTGGCAGACGCCGTGGACAGCACCCGCGGCCAGATCGATGGCGCCCGCGAGGGCCTGGGCGGTTTGCATGCGCGGGTTGCCGCGGTGCAGGCCACCCAGGCTTCGCTCGGCCGCCTGGCCGGAGAGATCCGTCGCCAGGGCGATGGCCTTTCCCGCGCGGCGGTGCTGGCCCACCGGTTGGTGATGACCCGCATCGACGGCGACGGCGAGCTGGACGCGGCGAGCCTGAGCCAGATGATCCGCGAAGCCAGCCAAGGCATGCACCATGCGGTGGACCTGGCGACCCGCGACCCGACCGGCATGGATCGCCGCTGGCTCGACACCACCCACATGCAACGCATGATCGAACGCCTGCGCAGCCAGCGCGATGCCACAGCCGGGCTCGCCCTGGCCGAGGCCGGCGAGCGTTTCACCGCGCACAGCCAGGTTTTCGTCGGCCTGCTGGGCGAAGGCAGGCACGCCGAAGCGGGCCAGGCCGCGCCGCAGCTGCATCGCGAGCTCGACGCCATCGTCCAGAACCTTTCCAACGTGCTGACAAGCCAGATCGCATGATCCGCGCGGCCGCCCTTGCGCTTGCCCTGTCCTTCGCCTTGCCCGCCGCGGCGGGTGAAGCGACGTCGGCCGCGCGCCTGGCGGCCATCGCCACGCAGTACCTGAAGGACAACCCGCCGGTACCCGGGGCCCGCATGGAGGTGACCGCCGAACCGATGGATACGCGCCTTGCGCTGCGCCCATGCAGCGGCACACCGACGGCGGCCATCCCTGGTGGGCGGGCAGCTGGCCCGCGGGTCACCGTGGCCGTCACCTGCCCTGATGCTGGCGGGTGGACGGTTCGCGTCCCCCTGCGGGTCAAGCAATTCGTGTCGGTGCTGGTGACTACCCGGCCGCTGACGCGGGGCGATGGCCTGGCCGCCGACGATGTCCACGCCGAGGAACGCGACGTCGCCAGCATGGGATACGGCTATATCGCCAATCTCGCCCAGATCGAAGGCCGCGCCCTGGCCCGGCCGCTGCGCGCAGGCTCGGTGCTGGCCCCGGGCATGCTGGCCGGCCGGCAGGCCGTGCACTCCGGTGACTCGGTGATGATCGTTGCTTCCATCGACGGCATCAGCGTGCGCGCCGAGGGCGTGGCCCTGGGCAGCGGCGACAACGGCGCCCGAGTGATGGTGCGCAACGCCAATTCCGGCAAGGTCCTTAACGCTATCGTGCGCAGCCAGGGCAGCGTTGAGGTTATCCAGTGACCGGCTGCACGAAAACCATGGGCTGAATCGAATCAAAATCGTGACGGCCGAATTCCGCCAGGAGCTAAAGTTCCGGCGCTCCGGGCCGTTAAGGGACGCGAAGGGCCGCCAAGGAACCATGAATGAACACCACGATCAAGACCGGCATCACGCCGCAGCAGCAAACCCAGCCCAAGGCGCCCAGCGCTTCGGCTGGCCAGGCTGCGTCCGCCGACCAGGTTGCTTCCGCCGTGAAGACCAGTGACGACAGTATCAGCCTCACCAGCTCCGCCCAGGCGCTGGGCAATGCAAGCAAGACAGGCGATGTCATGGACACACACAAGGTCGAAGCCATCCGCCAGCAGCTTGCCAGCGGCACTTACCAGATCAACTCAGGTGCCATCGCCACGAACCTGCTGAAGCTGGAAGGCCAGCTGGGCGGCCAATCGTGAACGCCGGCCTGCATGCAGAGATCGCTGTCGCCGTCGAGGCGGTGATCGGCCAGATGCATCAGGCCGTGACCACCCTCCAGCAGGCACTGACCGACGAACGCCGCGCGCTCGACGCGGGATCGGCCGATGCCCTGGATGAAGCCACCAGCTTCAAGCAGAGCCTGCTGCGCCGCCTGGAAGCGCTCGACGTCGAGCGCAAGCACCTGGGCCGCGGCGGCAACATCGACACCGCCCTGCACCCGGCCTGGCCCTCCATCGTCGAGGGTCTGGCGCGCTGCAAGGACATGAACCAGATCAACGGCGGCATCGTGAACCAGCGTCTGCGCCACGTGCGCAAGGCACTGTCGCTGCTCACCGGCCGTCCGGAAACCAGTGAATTGTACGGCCCGGGCGGTTATGCCCGCGGCGCCGCGCGCCCGGGGATGCTCGCCCAGGCATAAGGCAATACGCAGAAAAGGACCACGGTGCGCAGCTTGGAAAGGGGCGGGTACCGTGGGTGACACGAAACCCACCATCGACCGGCCGTCCCCATGTCAGTTTTTGCCAATTCCCCGTCGATGAGCCAGGCACAGGTGCTGCCTGTCGTGAGGCAGCCCATCCTGGACCGCCAGCAGGCCCTGTTCGCCTACGAACTGGCCTTCCCGCGTGGCAGCAATACCGACGGCAGCGAGGCCCTTACCGGGCAAACGCTCGCTGCCATCGCCGACGGCAGCCTCAAGCAGCTGGTGCGCGATAACCGCGCCTTCCTGCACGTGTCGCGCGAACTCCTGGTTTCCCATGCCGAAACGCTTCGCCAGAACGCGCGACTTGGCGTGTGCGTGGGTCCGGCCCTGGCCGGCGACGAAGAAGCCCTCACGACGCTCCGCTGGCTCAAGGCCAGTGGTTGCCTGTTAATGCTCGAGGACTTCCCCGACGACCTGGATGAAGAACAGAGCGCCGCCATCGAAATCCTGCTGTTCATCGTGCAATACGCCATGGTCGCGGTGGACCACCGCGATGTCGAGGCCACCAACGCGCGCATCGAATACATCAAGAGCTTCAGCGTCAAGGCGATCGCCACGGGCGTGGACACGCCCGAGGATTACACCCGCCTGGTTGATGCACCGGTCGATGGCTTCCAGGGCAAATACCTGCTTAAGCCCGAGCGCGTGGACGTGCCGCGCATGTCGCCGAGCAAGCTGGGCCTGCTGCGCCTGATCGGCGCCATGAATGAACCGAACAACGGCCCGATCGAACTGGGCAAGATCATCCGCGACGACGCCATCCTCAGCTACAAGTTGCTCGGCTGCGTGAATTCGGCCTATTTCGCCCTGCCCCGCCAATTGAAATCGGTGGAACAGGCGGCGGTATTCTTCGGCGTCAACCGCATGCGCAACTGGATCAGCACCATGGCGCTGGGCGGCATGGACGAGCGTCCGCCCGAACTCCTGCGCCTGGCGCTGGTGCGTGCGCAGATGTGCGAGCGCCTGGCCTCGGGTAAACCGGCACTGAAGGAAATGGCCTTCACCGCGGGCCTCTTTTCGCTGCTCGACACGCTGATGAATGCGCCGATGTCCTACGTGCTCGAACACCTGCCGCTGGCCACCGAGATCAACCAGGTGTTGCTGGAAAACACCGGCCCCTTCGCACCGATCCTCGACCAGGTCCGCCAGTGGGAGTCGGGCGAGGTGACGAGCGAAGAAGACATCCAGAAGCTTGCCGCGATCTACTTCGAAGCCGCCCAATGGGCCGACCACGTCTACGCCTTCGCCGACGCTGCGGCCAGCTGAAGTGTCTGGCCGCGCCTAGCCCACCAGCAGGTGCAGCAGCAGGAACTGCCATAACAGCAGCACGGCCATGCCCACGATGGACAGCACGGTCAATGCCATGCCCACCGAGCGGCCGAACGAATAACCGCTGGCGCCCGACAGCCCAAGGCCGTGCAGCACGCGCCCCACCACCAGCACGATGCCGAAGGCATGCAACAGCCACGGCTGGGTCTGGTCCAGTTCCAGCACCAGCAACAGGATCAGGGCAAGCGGAATGGTTTCAATCGCGT
>NZ_DATHFX010000332.1:0-8851 GCF_035317885.1 Pinirhizobacter sp. | reverse complement strand
GAACGCCCGCAAGCGCCGCGACGAAGTGGTGGCCCTGGGCTTCCCGGCCCGCATGGCCGAGCGGGTGGAAACCACGCCTTCGTATTGGCTCGACGTGGTGGTGGGCGACGATGCGAAAGTGAACTGGCAAGCCCGCGCGCGCGCGCCGAAGATCCAGGCGCGGTCGACGGGCTGCTTCCAGTAACCGGACGCCTTCCGCGCATGGCCTTGACCCCGCCCGTAGTATCCTTCGACTCCCCAAGGCCCTGCTGCCGACGTGTGTCACGGCGGCCTGGGTAGACTGAGATTCTATGAACAAGTCAGTGGTTTTGATCGGCGCGCCGACCGATATCGGCGCCGGCCATCGCGGTGCTTCGATGGGCCCGGAAGCCCTTCGCGTAGCCAATCTTGCCGCCCGGCTTGCCCGCCGCGGCCTCACCGTCGTCGACCGTGGCAACCTGGCAGGTCCCCTCAATCCCTGGCAGCCCCCGGTGGATGGCTATCGCCACCTGCCCGAAGTGGTGGCCTGGAATCGCGCGGTTTACGAGGCGGTGTACCGTGAACTGCATGATGGCAACGTGCCGATCGTGCTCGGCGGCGACCATTGCCTGGCGATCGGCTCGATCACTGCCGCCGCGCGCCATGCACGCGAAGCGGGCAAGAAACTGCGCGTGTTGTGGCTCGATGCCCACGCCGACTTCAACACCAGCCAGATTACGCCCTCGGGGAATATCCACGGGATGCCAGTGGCCTGCCTGTGCGGGCATGGCCCGGATGAACTGACCACACTTGGCGGCACGAAGCCGGCGACCTTACCCGATGTCTTCCGTCAGATCGGCATCCGCTCGGTCGACGAGGGCGAGAAGAAGTTCGTGCATGAGGCGGGCATCGATATCTACGACATGCGCTACATCGACGAGATCGGCATCAAGGCATCGATGGAAGAAGCGCTGTCGGACATCGACCAGGACACCCATCTGCACGTGAGCTTCGACGTCGATTTCCTCGACCCTGCCATTGCGCCGGGCGTGGGCACCACGGTGCGCGGCGGCCCGAACTACCGGGAGGCCCAGCTGGTGATGGAGATGATCGCCGACACCGGGCGCGTGGCGTCGCTGGACATCGTGGAATTGAATCCGGCCTTCGACAAGCGCAACCAGACGGCCAAGCTTGCCGTGGACCTGGTCGAGTCGCTGTTCGGCAAGTCCACGCTGATGCGCTAGCCGTGTTCCAGCGGGGTCAGAGTATTCACTCTGACCCCCAACCCCGCCTGCTGCGACGGCGCGCCACGCCCCGCGGGCTTCGCGCCCGCCAGCGGGAGGGCTAAACTCAGGTGGTTCCCCACACCTTGAGTCTTATGCAGACCCGCGTCCTTACCGGTATCACCACCACGGGCACGCCGCACCTTGGCAACTACGTCGGTGCGATCCGCCCCGCCATCGCCGCCAGCCATGATGCCGGCGTCGATGCGTTCTACTTCATGGCCGACTACCACGCCCTGATCAAGAGCGACCAGCCCGCGCGCATCGAGCGTTCACGGCTGGAGATCGCAGCCACGTGGCTGGCCTGTGGGCTGGATCCGGCGCGGGTCACCTTCTACCGGCAGTCGGATATTCCCGAGATCCCGGAACTCACGTGGCTCTTGACGTGCGTCACGTCGAAGGGACTGCTCAACCGTGCCCATGCCTACAAGGCGGCGGTGGATCGCAATGTCGCCGAAGGCGAGGATAGCGATGCCGGCATCACGGCCGGGTTGTATATGTACCCGGTGCTGATGGCCGCCGACATCCTGGCGTTCAACGCCAACAAGGTGCCGGTGGGACGCGACCAGATCCAGCATATCGAGATGGCGCGCGACATCGCGCAGCGCTTCAATCATCTGTACGGCGGTACGTTCTTCACGTTGCCCGAAGCGCTGATCGAGGAGCAGGTGGCCACCTTGCCGGGGCTGGACGGACGCAAGATGTCCAAGAGCTACGACAACACCATCCCGCTGTTCGAGGGCGGCCCCAAGCGGCTGCGCGAGACGATCATGCGCATCGTCACCGATTCGCGTGCGCCGGGCGAGGCGAAATCCCTGGACGACTCCGCGCTATTCACCCTCTACCAGGCCTTCGCCAGCCGCGCCGAGACCCAGGTGTTCGGCAAGGCGCTGGAAGACGGCATGGGCTGGGGGGAAGCGAAGGAGATCCTCTTCGAACGCATCGAGGACGACGTGGCGCCGATGCGCGAACGCTACGATCAATTGATCGCCCGGCCCGGCGACATCGAGGACATCCTGGTCGAGGGCGCCCTGAAGGCGCGGTCGATCGCGGCGCCCCTGGTGGCGCAATTGCGCGATGCGGTGGGCCTGCGCCGCATGAATACCGTGGCTGCGCCGGCAAGCAAGGCGACGGCGGCCAAATCGGACAAGATGCCGCGTTTCGCCAGTTTTCGCGAAGACGACGGCGCATTCCGCTTCCGGCTTTTCGGCGCCGAAGGCGACGAACTGCTGCTATCGCGGAAGTTTGCCGATCCAAAGCAGGCCGGTGCCCTGCGCCAGCGATTGCAGTCGCTTGGCGGCGGGCAGGCGCAACTGGATGCCGAAGGCCTTGCGTACCGCCTGGTGGTGGATGGCGAGCCGGTGGCGGTCAGCCCCGCGTACGCCGACGACACGTCGCGCGACGCGGCCATGCAAGCCTTGCGCGCCGCACTCGACACCCTGGCCGCGGCGTAACGCCATGCGATTCCTTGCCATCCTGCTGCTTGCGCCGTGGCTGCTGGTACTGGCCTGGGCTTATTGGGCGTACCCGAAGTCGCTGCCACGCCCTGCGGCGCGCCGCGTGTTCGACGCCATGGCCATCGTGCTTGCCGCGGTGGTCGCGGTGGCGCTTTCGCTGATGGCGTTCGATGCCGTCCAGGTCAGGCAGGTGGGCGTGTTTGGTCCCGAGAGCGGATCGATCTGGAAGCAGGTCATGCCGGCACTGTACGGATATTTTTCGTTCATGGCCGTGCTGGCGCTGGCGCTGTGGTTCCGCTGGATGCTCTGGCGCAGGACGGGGTCGGGGTCGGGGTCAGAGTAATCACTCTGACCCCCAACTGGCGGCGGCTAACCCCGCACGCGTTGCGTAAGCCCCTTCAGGAACAGCCGTAGCAACTGGTCACCGCAGGGGCGGTAGTTGGTATGGCCCGGCTGCCGGAACAGCGCATTAAGTTCGGTTTTCGACACGGCGAAATCCGCCGAAGCGAGGATATCGACGATGTCCTGGTCCTTCAGTTCAAAGGCGACTCGCAGCTTCTTCAGCACCAGGTTGTTGGTGATCCGTTTTTCCACCGGCCGCGGCGGCTGCGATTCGTCACGCCCGCGACGGAACACGATCAGGCCATCGAGCACGTGGGCCATGATGCGGTCGTTGCAGGGTACGAACCCCGGCGCGTCGTCTTTTTCGAGCATGCCGTGGACCTGCTCGGCGGTGAGGTCGAGGCCGCCCAGTGCCGCGATCTGCACCAGGTGGCTGTCGGCCAGATCCAGCATGTAGCGCACGCTGCGCAGGATGTCGTTGTTGAGCATCGGCGTAGTCTAGCGGGCGAGGTCGCTTTTTTCCGTTTTTCACGCCAGTCACGCTAGAACGGCGTTCTCGCCCAACGGAGCGCGACACCATGCACCATAGCCGATTGTGTGCCCTTGTCATCGACTGCAAGCACCAGGACATCAAGGCCGATACGCTGTTCTGGAGCGGCGCGCTGGGCAAGCCGGTCGTCAGCTTCGACGAGGACGGGGACGGCAAGTACGCCGAACTCGCTACCTCGGCTGATGAATTGAAAGTCCTGCTGCAGCGCGTGGACCACGAGCCGCGGGTGCACCTGGATATCGAGACCGACGACCTGGAGGCCGAGGCCGCGCGGCTGGAGAAACTCGGCGCCAGCCGCGTGGCCAAGGTGCGTGACCGCTGGTGGGTGATGCAGGCCCCCAGCGGCCACCGTTTCTGCGTGGTCAGCAGGCAGCGCGAATCATTCGGGCCGCACTTGAATACCTGGGATTAGTGCGGTGCGGCCAGGTCGTCCATCATGGCCTTGAGGAACCTCGCTGCCTCGCCGCCGGTGGCTGCGCGGTGGTCGAAGGTAAGCGACAACGGCATGCGGCGATGTACTTCGATGCCGCCCATCACGGCGACTACGTCATGGCTGAGCTTGCCGGCGCCGACGATGGCCACCGTGGGCGGCACCACGACGGGGCTGGCGTAACGGCCGGCGAACATGCCGAAGTTCGACAGGCTGATGGTGTAGCCGGAGAGTTCCGATGCCGGGATCGTGCGGTCTTCCACCTGGGTACGCAGACGCTTGATCGCACCACGCACACCCGCGGCGTCGAGCATGTCGGCGTTGCGCAGGGCAGGGACGAACAGGCCGTCGTCGGTGTCCACCGCGATGCCGATATCCACCTGCGGGTGCAGGGTGCGCGTGAGGTTCTTGCCGTCGAACCAGGCGTTGAGTGCCGGTACCGCCTTGCAGGCGGTGACGATCGCGCGCACCAGGCGGGCGGTAATGTCCTGCTTGCCGATCCAGGCGTGCAGGTCTGCGTCGTCCACGATCGTGGTGGGCACCACCTGGGCATGGGCGTCGGCCATCACGCGCGCCATGTTGCGGCGCACGCCCTTCAGCTGCTCGGGTTGCCCCATCACGGCTTGCGATGGCGGACCGGTACGCACGGGCTTGCCGGCCAGCGACACGGCGCTGCGCTGCGGCGCGGCGGTCGGCTCGGGCAGTTCCGGTGCCAGGTGGCGGGCAGCGGCCGAACGGGCCGGTGCGGCGCCCAGGGCGGCCGAGCCATTGGCGGCGGCGTCCTTCACATCCTTCATGGTGACCACGCCTTCGGCGCCGGTCGGACGTACGCGGCTGAGGTCGATCTTCAGCTTCTTCGCCAATGCGCGCACGGCGGGAACCGCCTTGGCGCCGCCGACGCTGGACACCTGTTCGGTATGCACGGCGTTGCCGCTGACCATGGCACCGACCACGGTGCCTTCGTCCTCGCGCTCGGGCTTGCCGTTGGATTCGATCTCGCCGCCGTCGTCGGAAGCGACGACCTTGCTGGCGTTGTCGGGTGCCGGGCTGCCGACGCCCTTCTTCGGGCCATGGTGGTGGCCGGTGGCTTCGGCATCGGCGCGCTGCTTGGCGTTCGGGTCGATCTCGACGTCGGCCAGGGCCGCGCCGGTCTCGATGATGTCGCCAGCGGCGCCATGCAGTTTGGTCACCTTGCCGGAGAACGGCGAGGGAACGTCCACCACGGCTTTGGCGGTTTCCATCGACACCAGCGGTGCGTCGAGCTTGACGGTGTCGCCTTCCTTGACGTGCCATTCCACGACGGTGGCGTCGGGCAGGCCTTCGCCGAGGTCGGGAAGGTAGAACGTTTTGATATCGGCCATGGGGTCGGTCTCGTTGGATGCTTTAGCTGACGGCGAGCGTGCGCTTGGCCGCGTCGACGATGCGTTCGACACTGGGCAAGTATTTCATTTCCAGGCGGAACAGCGGGATGTGGGTGTCGTAGCCGGTGACGCGCTGCACGGGGGCAAGGAGGTCGTAGAAGCATTCCTCCATCAGCCGCGCGGCGATCTCGGCACCGAAGCCGGCGGTACGCGGGGCCTCGTGGACGATCACGCAGCGGCCGGTCTTGGTGACCGATTCGGCGATGGTGTCGAAGTCCAGCGGGGTGAGCGTTGCCACGTCGATCACTTCGGCGCTGATGCCCTCTTCGGCCAGTGCGTCGGCGGCTTCCAGGGCTTCCTTCACCTGGGCGCCCCAGGTGACCAGGGTGACGTCGGTGCCGTCGCGCAGCACGAAGCACACGTCCAGCGGCAGCGCCTCGCCGTCGTCGGGCACCTCTTCCTTGTACTGGCGGTAGATGCGCTTGGGTTCGAAGAACATCACCGGATCCGGATCGCGGATCGCGGCCAGCAGCAGGCCGTAGGCGCGTGCCGGCGACGAGGGCAGCACGACGCGCAGGCCCGGGATGTTGGTGAAGAGGTGCTCGTTGGCTTCCGAATGGTGTTCCGGTGCGCGGATGCCGCCGCCCCAGGGGGCGCGCCACACCGCAGGCACCGTCATGCGGCCGCGGGTGCGGTGGCGCAGGCGGGCGGCGTGGCAGGCGATCTGCTCCATCATCGGGTAGATGAAGCCTTCGAACTGCGCCTCGGCCACGGGTTTCATGCCCTGGACTGCCAGGCCCACGGTGAGGCCGGCGATGGTGGTTTCATCCAGCGGCGTGTCGATCACGCGCAGTTCGCCGAATTTTTCCTGCAGGCCCTGGGTGGCGCGGAACACGCCGCCGTTGACGCCCACGTCCTCGCCCAGCACCACGACGGAATCATCGTGGGCCATCTCGTAGGCAAGCGCCTGGGTTACCGCTTCGATAAGGGTGATCTGTGCCATGAATGTTCTTCTTATCCGTGCGACTTGCGGTCGAGGTCGATGGCCTGCTGGCGCTGGGCGACGAGGTCGGCGGGGAGTTCGGCGTAGAGATAGTCGAACATCGCTTCCACCGGCTGCGTCTTGGTCTGCAGGTAGGCGTCCACTTCTTTGTCCATCCAGTCGTCGCATTCGGCGAGCCACGCTTTCTCTTTCGCTTCGTCCCAGGCGCCCTTGGCTTCCAGCCACTTGCGCAGGCGGGGCACGGGGTCCTTGGTCCAGGCTTCCTTCACCTCGTCCTCGCCGCGGTAGCGGCGGGCATCGTCGGCGGTGGTGTGGTCGCCCAGGCGGTAGGTGACCGCCTCGATGACGCTGGCGCCCTCGCCGTTGCGGGCGCGGTCCATGGCATCTTCCATGGCCTTGCGCACGGCGATGATGTCGTTGCCGTCGACCTGGATGGTCGGCAGGCCCGCGGCGATGGCTTTCTGCGCCAGGGTTTCCGCGCCGGACTGAATCTTGCGCGGCACCGAAATGGCCCACTGGTTGTTCACGATCACCGCCACGAACGGCAGGTTCTGCGCGCCGGCCACGTTGATGGCGCCGTAGAAGTCACCCTTGGACGAACCGCCGTCACCGATGGTGCACACGGCCACGCGCTTTTCACCGCGGATCTTGAAGGCCAGGGCGGAACCGGCCGCATGCAGGCACTGGGTACCGATGGGCACGCACCAGGCGAAGTCGTGCTTGGGCGCCTTGGCAAAGTCGTTGCCGCGCTCGTCGCCGCCCCAGTACATGTACACCTCGCGCGGCTGCACGCCGCGATAAAGCTGGGCGCCGTATTCGCGATAGCTCACCGCCAGCGAATCTTCGCGCTTCATGGCCGAGCCGATACCCACGTGGGCGGCTTCATGGCCAAGGCAGGAGGCATAGGTGCCCAGCTTGCCGGTGCGCTGCAGGGCGACGGACTTCGCGTCGAACACGCGGGTGGAGACCATCAGTTTGTAGAGCTCGACCATCTGGTCGAGATCCCTGGCAAAGGCGGGGAGATCCTTGCGGACTTCCTTGCCGTCCTTGTCCAGGTATTGCAGGTATTCGATTTCGAACTTGGCGGCGATGGACACGACTCGCTCCGGATGGGGAATATTTTTTTTGAAGGAGGCGCCAACCCATCCAGTGGGGCCTTGCGCACATCCGCCTTCGGAAGGCCGGTTCCGTGGGGGACCGCCCTTGATATCAGGGCAATTATGACCGTTCAAGGGACACCGCAGCATCAGTTGCGTTCAACTCGACGCCAAGCCCTTGTTTTTCATCAGGACGTTCAGAAGCGTCGAGAGGAAGCGGGGTGACCCGTTATATTCCATCCATGACCTCCAAACCGTCCCCCGCCGGCCCCGCCCCGACCGATCGCCTGGAACCGGGCATCGCCACCGATCTTGATGGCCGGATGACCTACGGCGACTACCTGCAATTGCCCTTGCTGCTTTCCGCGCAACAGCCGCGGAGCGTGCCGCCGCACCACGATGAGATGTTGTTCATCGTGCAGCACCAGACCTCGGAGCTCTGGTTGAAGTTGATGATCCACGAGTTGCGGGCGGCGATCGCCTGCCTGCGCATGGACGATGTCGACTCGACCTTGAAGATCCTCGCCCGCGTGAAACAGGTGCAGCGACAGCTGTACGAGCAGTGGGCGGTGCTGGCCACGATGACGCCGGCCGAATACCACGAGTTCCGCGAGATCCTGGGCCCGTCGTCGGGTTTCCAGTCGTTACAGTACCGCGTGGTGGAATTCATGCTGGGCAACAAGCACGGCGATATGCTCAAAGTGTTCGCGCGCAACCCCCCGGACTTCGAGGCACTGCGCCAGGTGTACGAGGCGCCGAGCCTTTACGATGAGTTCCTGCGTTTCCTGGCCCGGCGCGGCCATGCGGTGCCTGCGGAACTGCTCGACCGCGACTTCACCCTGCCGTATCCGCGCAGCGAGGCGCTGCTGCCGGCGTTGAAGCGCATCTACGATGCCCCCCACGACCACTGGCCCGAATACCACCTGTGCGAGCAGCTGGTGGATATCGAGGAAAACTTCCAGCTTTGGCGCTTCCGGCACATGAAGACGGTGGAACGGATCATCGGCTACAAACCGGGTACGGGCGGGTCCTCCGGCGTGGCCTTCCTGCGGCGGGCGCTGGAACAGACCTTCTTTCCGGAATTGCTGGAAGTGCGTACCTTGTTGGGAAGCTGACCGCCGCGCGGTTGGGAGCGGTTGGGTCGGCCGCGCCGCAAGATGTTGCGCCGCTCGTTGACGGAACCCAGCCGCGCGGGTGAAGGTGTGCCCGGACTCATAAAACGGACAGGGGATCACTCATGACCCAGGCAGCCACGGAAAGCGCTTCGCCGCCGGAATTTCCCACCACGCTGGGCCACCCGCGACCGTTGTGGATGCTCTTCATGACCGAATTCTGGGAGCGCTTTGCGTTCTACGGCATTCGCTGGGCCT
>NZ_DATHFX010000331.1:0-4722 GCF_035317885.1 Pinirhizobacter sp. | reverse complement strand
CAGTACCGTGGCCAGGGCGCCGTTGAACAGCGCGTAACGCTTGTCCGGGCGCAGCCGCATCGCCTGGCCCAGCTCCGTGTCGCCGGCCAGCACCGCGGCACGCCAGCCGCCGAAGCGGCTACGCAGCACGTCGCCGAAATCGCGGTAGAGCGAGGGCAGTTCCGCCCGGTCGCCCAGGCGCTCGCCGTAGGGCGGGTTGGTCACCACCAGTCCCGTGGGCGTCGCCGGCGGCGGCTCCACATGGAGGGCATCGCGCTTGTCCAGGTGCATGAAACCGGCAACACCCGCTTCCTGGGCATTGCGCTTGGCGGTCTGCACCATGCGTGGGTCGGCGTCGCTGCCGAAGAACACCGGACGAAGTTCGCGCAGCCCCGCCATCGCCCGCGCGTTGGCTTCCTCCAACAGGCTCCGCCAGAGCGCAATGTCGTGCCCTCGCCAGCCAAGGAAACCGAAATACTCCCGGCGCAGGCCCGGCGCGACATCGGCCACCATCAGCGCGCCTTCGATCAGCAGGGTGCCTGAGCCGCACATCGGGTCGAGCAAGGCGCCGCCGGCGGCATAGGTTTCCGGCCAGCGCGCCCGGAGCAGGATCGCGGCGGCGAGGTTTTCCTTCAGCGGGGCCTCGCCCTGCAACTCGCGCCAGCCGCGTCGATGCAACGGGGACCCGGCCAGGTCCAGCGACACGGTAAGCCGGTCTCGGCGCAGGCGCAGGTTCACGCGCATGTCCGGCTCGTCCGGGTCGACATCGGGCCGGGCGCCGCTGGCCTGGCGGAACTGGTCGACGATGGCGTCCTTGGCGCGCAGGGCGATGTACTGGCTATGCGTCAGCTTCGATAGCGCGGTGTTGGCGTCCACGGCCAGCGTGCCGTGCGGTGCCAGGTGGGTGGACCAGTCGATCGAGCCGATGGCCTGGTAAAGGGCATCGCCGTCCGCGGCGTCGAACTCGCCCAGCGGCATCAGGATGCGGCTGGCCAGCCTTGACCACAGGCAGGCCCGGTAGGCCACGGCCTTGTCGCCTGAAAAATGTGCGCCGGCAAGGGCTTCGTGCACGTCGGTGGCGCCCAGGGCGACCAGTTCGTCGCGCAGCAACAGTTCCAGGCCCTTCGGACAGGTGGCGAACCAGGTATTCATTCGCCAAACTGCTCCAGGAACAACAGGAACTGGCCGGCGATGGCCTCCACGTGCGCCGAAAGCCGATGGTCGTCGGCCAGCAGCAGTATGGGCATGCCGGCCCCGGCGGCAAAGCCCAGGGCGCGGTCGGCAGGGCAGACATCATCGTCGTAGCCATGGACCAAAAACGAAGGCACGTCACGCGCCAGGTCCAGGCACTTTTCGAACCCCGGGATTTCCACCGGCAGGGCCATCAGGAAAAGCCCGGCCACGGCCCGGTCCAGCGACACCAGTGAAGAGACGAAGGCGCCCATGCTCGAGCCAACCAGCACCGGCGGACTGGGCGAGGCGTCGATGGCGGCGCGCAGCCGTGCCAGGCGGGGAAGTACGGAAGCTGCATGGCCGGGGAGATCGTCCTGGCGGTAGTCCAGCCGCTGGCAGGTCCAGCCGACCGAACTTGCCAGGGCCGCCAGCACGCTGACCTTGGTCGCGTCCGGGCCGCTGTCGGAGCCATGGGAAAGGATGATGTGGCCGGCCATGGCGGCCTCCGGGGGTAACGGGTGACCGCGTATCGTATCAGGCGCCGCCCATGGCAGACTCCCGCCATGGCCGCCATCACCCAACAATACCTGCCCTATGTCGACATCCTGGCCGAACGCCCGCTCGCGGCGATCGACCTGGTGGTCATCCACTGCACGGAATTGCCGGACATGGCCATGGCCCGGGACTACGGGATACGCGTGGTGCATGACAGCGGCGCGGGCAACAGCGGCCACTATTACATCGACCGCGACGGCAGCACCGTCTGCTACGTGCCGCCGGAACGGGTGGCCCACCATTGCCGCGGCTATAACGCCCGTTCGGTGGGCATTGAGCTGGTGAACATCGGCCGCTACCCCGACTGGTTCGACTCACGCCGGCAAGTGATGACCGAGCCCTATCCCGCCGCGCAGATCCATGCACTGGATAGCCTGCTGGCGAGCCTGCGCGCGCAGTTGCCCAACCTTGCCCGCATCGCCGGCCACGAAGACCTGGACACCGCCATGGTGCCGGCCAGCAACGACGAGTCGGTGGAGGTGCCGCGCAAGCGCGACCCTGGGCCCCAGTTTCCCTGGGGGCGCGTACTCGATGCCTGCCGGCTGCGACGCCTGGGCCGCGGGTAGCGCCTTCGCTTCCACCTATAATGGCCCGCTTCCATGACCGGGCCGGACCCATGCACGACAACCACGTCGCCGAACTCGTCGACCTCCTGAAGCTCGAGCGCCTGGAGGACAACCTGTTCCGCGGACAGAGCCGCGACATCGGCACGCCCTACGTGTTCGGCGGGCAGGTGCTGGGCCAAGCGCTTTCGGCCGCCCAGCAGACCACCGACCCCAGCCGCGAGGCACACTCGCTGCACGGCTATTTCCTGCGCGCCGGGGACATCAACGCGCCGATCGTCTACAGCGTGGAGCGTACCCGCGACGGCGGTTCGTTCTCCTCGCGGCGCGTGGTGGCCATCCAGCATGGCCAGCCCATCCTGGATTGCTCGGTGTCCTTCCAGGCCTTTGAAAAGGGCGTGGAACACCAGATGGCCATGCCCGAAGTGCCGATGCCCGAAGACGTTGAGCCCCTGCCGCCGCTGCCGGCCGAGGAACTTGCGAAGTTGCCCGAGAAAGCCCGTCGCTGGCTCGACCGCCAGGGACCCTTCGAATTCCGCCACGTATGGCCGCGAGACGAACTGCGCCCGGCCAAACGCCCGCCGTACCAGCACATCTGGTTTCGCCTCACCGCGCCCGTGGCCGACGAACAGGCCCTGCACCGTGCCTTGCTGGCCTATGCATCGGATTTCCACCTGATCGGCACGGCCACGCTTCCGCACGGGCTTTCGCTGTTCACGCACAATATCCAGATGGCGAGCCTGGACCACGCCATCTGGTTCCACCGCCCGTTCCGTACCGACGAATGGCTGCTGTATTCCTTCGACAGCCCCACGGCGCAGGGCGGCCGTGGCCTTGCCCGCGGCATGATTTTCACCAAAGATGGACGCCTGGTGGCTTCCACTGCACAGGAAGGCCTGATCAGGCTGCGATCATGATGACGCTTGGCTACACTCACCACCATGCGTGAGCTCTATACCTCCCCCCGCCCGGAAAACATCGACCGCATCGTGGCCTTGTTGGCCGATGACGGCATCGAAACCAGGATCGAAGGCCGTTCGGTCCTGAAGCGCTCGACCTACCAGCGTTTCAGCTACACGCAGAAGCAGCCGGACCGCTCTGCCTGGGAGCAGGTATGGGTGATCCATGCCGACGACTACACCCGGGCCCGCGCCACGATCAAGGCACTGGGCATTGAGCCGGTGGTGCGCTTTGGCGAGGAACTGGCCGCGTCCCGGCAACCGGCGCCCCAACGCACCGCCTCGCGCATCCGGCTGATGACACTGGCCGTGGTGCTGGGCGTATTCGTGGTGGTGGCGCTGAAAATGGTCCAGTTCATCTGACCGCCACGGCCCAGGCGCCATGAACGAAAGAAAACCGCGACCGGGCTAGAATCGTCCCATGCGCTCCGAACGCGTCCGCCTGTTCCAGACCCTGCCCCACGCCTGCGGGTATTTTCCCGAGCGTACGGCGCAGAACCTGGTGATCGACCCGGCGGCACCGCAACTGGACAAGGTATACGGCACCGCGCTGGCCGGCGGATTCCGCCGGGCAGGCGGCCACCTATACCACCCCAACTGCGACCAGTGCCGGGCATGCGTGGCTTGCCGCATCGATGCCGATCATTTCTCGCCCGACCGCAGCCAGCGGCGCTGCGAGCGGCGCAACGCCGACCTCACCGTCATCGAGGCGGAACCTGGCTACACCCGCGAGCGCCACCGGTTGTACGAACGCTACCTGCGCACCCGCCACCCCGGTGGCGGCATGGATGCTGCCGACGGCGACGACTTCGCCCGGTTCCTTACCGCGCCGTGGAGCCCCACGGTGTTCCTGGAGTTCCGCCAGGGAACGACGCTGCTCGGCGTGGCGGTCACCGATGTCTGCCTCAATGGGGTTTCGGCCGTCTATACGTTCTTCGACCCCAGCCATGCCGAACGCGGGCTGGGCACCTTCGGCATCCTCAGCCAGGTGGCGCTGGCGCGCCGACGCGGACTGCCGCATGTATACCTTGGCTTCTGGATCGAAGGCCATCCGAAGATGGACTACAAGAAGTGCTTCCGTCCGCTGGAAATACGCCGCAACGGCCTGTGGCAGCCACAGGTCTAGGAGGCAGGCGGCGGGACCGGATAGGGGTGCAGTTTGGCCAGCGAGATCGACAGGCCGTCGTCGCCCACCACGCGGCAATGCTTGCGGCGCAGCTGGCGCGGCTCCTTCACCCCGCAGCTGTGCGCGATGGTGCCAACCTCATGCATGAGGTTGGTGGCGTAGTGGTACACGCGCTCGCTCTTGTCGCCCACCACCAGGCCACGCTGCAGGCGCGGGTTGTGCGTGGTAATGCCGGTGGGACACGTGTTGCGGTTGCACTGCAGCGACTGGATGCAACCCAGCGCCAGCATGAAGCCCCGGGCTGAATTGACGAAATCCGCGCCCATCGACAGTGCCCAGGCCACGTCGTACGCGGTAATGCATTTAC
>NZ_DATHFX010000330.1:0-14088 GCF_035317885.1 Pinirhizobacter sp. | reverse complement strand
TGTTGCGTGCCACGGGTATGCGGTTCAACTGCGCAGAGGTCAGCACAGTGCGTGTATCGGCCACGGAGACGTCGATGGTCGGCAGCGCCGAGGCCACCACGGACACGCCTTCCAGGGTCTGCGCCTTGGTGGCGGTGCCTTCCCCTGTGAAGGAAACTTCCGAACCGCCACCGACGTTGACGGCGACATTGTCACGCGTGGATACGCTCTTGCCAGCGCTCTTGAGCGTGACGCGATAGTTACCCACTGGCAGCGACGAAATTCGGTAGCGACCGCTCGAATCAACAGCGACCTCACGCGAGAAGCCAGTATCGGTGTTCTCGATCAGTACGGTGCTGCCTGAATCGGCCGGCGCGCTACCGAACATGGCGCCGGATGCGTTGGACTGCGCAAGGACCGCGCCGGTGCCGGCGAGGCCGGAAATCAAGGCGACAGCCAGCACCGTACGGCGCAGGCGAAGCCTGCGCTGCGAATTGACATTCATTGAGTATTTCTCCCCAAGACCCAGAAAATGGGCAAGCGAATCAAATTGTTGCGTCGACTCGAGCGAGCCGTCGCATCCCCTTTCAGCGATAAACAATCAAGACAACCGCTCCCCGGCCGCCCTGACCCCCTTACTTGCTAAAACTTGCGAACCGCAACCGCGTATATAGATGCCGCGTTAGCAAGTAATTGCGGCGTATCTATAGCCCATTCATTACGGCACCTCAACGGGAATTACACAAAAAAACCTAGGAATAATTCCTAGGAAGGACGATCACGGAGAACGGGAAGGCAGGAAAATGCTTGTTCTTCCACGCAAATTAGTACGTTCATAATTAGATGAAACTTTCTTTAACCTTTCAGTTCCGCAGGATATTTCGGTAAATCGAAGACAAAAAAAAGCCGCCGGTGGGAGGCCGGCGGCCAGGTCTGGGGAGTCACGGGCCCTTGGGGGCCCGGCTGCATCTTTTTTTTGTGACTTACAGCGAGAAGTCGTACTTCACGGCAAAACGGAAGTAACGCGGATCGCTAAAGGCGATCGTGCGACCGTACGTGTTGAGCGGGCTGCCAGAAGCCGTGGTGGCCGTTTCGATGCGGTTCTGTGTGCGCTGCTGGTTGAACACGTTCAGGACATCCGCCGAGAACGCCAGCTGGTGGTTGGCGAACGCCGGGCGATACTCGGCCGACAGGCCAAGGTTGTAGGTCCAGGGCAGGCGGCCCACGGTACCGCGCGGCACGAACTCGCCGTTGCAGTAGAAGAACGCCGCACCATAGCCATACGGATCGTTCGGGTACTGGCCAAGGCAGTTCTTCGGACGACCGGACGCTGCGACGAAGGTTGCACCGAACAGCCATTCCGGGGTGAGCTGGTAGTAGCCGTATGCCTTGAGCGTGTGGCGACGATCATTGGGCAGGTAGCCGCTGGCCGCGTTCATCAGTTCCGGGAAGTCCCAGGCCTGCGTGACCGACGGATCCTGCTGGCCGATGTCCGAAAGCAGCAGGCCTTCGGAGTTGCCGTAGCTCTTGGACCACACGTACTCGACCTTGCCATAGAGCTTGTCGGCGAACTGGTGTTCGGCGTACAGGCTCACCGCCAGGTACTTGCGCTTCAGGTGCGGGTAGCCGAGGTCGGCGCCGCTGAGCTTCCACTGCTGGATATCACCGTTGCCGGTGGTGTCGACGTTGAACGTGCCGCCGGAGCCCGGGTTGAACAGAAGGCAGGGCGAGCCGTTGGACAGGTAATCGGTGAACGCCGGGTTGGTGAGCTCGACGTTGTGGGCGGCGGCGTAGTTCAGGAACGGACGGGCATCGCAGAAGTCGTCGATGATGCTCTTGAGCTTGCGGTACGTGGCCTTGGCGCCTACGGTCCACTCAGTGCCCAGCTGCCTGTCGAAGCCGACGATGAATTCGTCCTGGTAGTAGGCCGACAGGCCCTTCTTCACCAGCGTGACCGGGTTAGGCGCCGAACCATTGGCGCCGTTGGCGAAGGATACGCCGCTGATCGCCGTCGGGCTGGATGGCGCGCCCGTGGTGGGATCAACTGACGTGTAGTAGAACCACTGGCGCTCGAAGCGGCTGGGGCCGGCACCGCGGATGGCCACGTTGGACGGCACGGCCAGGTGGTAACGACCGGCGTTGGCATAGATCTTCAGCGTGGAGTCGCCGTACACGTCCCAGGTAACGCCCAAACGAGGCGCCAGCTGGTGGCGCTGTTTCACGTAGACGTCGCCATCGGTGTTGAAGTTCTTGAACTGCTCGTTACGCAGGCCGATGTACGCCAGCCAGCGATCGGATACCTGCCAGTGGTCTTCGATGAACTGCGCTTCCTGCTCCACCTTGGTGTTACCCGAGGCGCTGAAGATCACGCGCTGGGCAATTTCAGTGGCGCCGGGCGGCACGACGAGGTCCGGATAGCCCGGGATGATGCCGTCGTCGGGAGCGTCGGTATAAACCCAGGTAGCGCCACCCTGGCTTTGCAGGCCCGCGAACGATTCCAGTGTCTGGTTATCGATACCCGCGCGCAGGTCGTGGGCGCCGAGACGGTATTCAACGTCGAAGCGAAGCGCCTTGGTCTTGTCATTGGCGCCCGGCACGATCAGGTTGCCCTGCACGGGGGCGCAGCTGACGCGCGGCGTTCCGAACGTACGGTTGTCGGTGATGTTCGGGCAGATGCCACCGGAGTTGCCCAGCGGCACATCCAGGTGGGGGGCCTTGCTCTTGCCGTAGAGCGCACTCACGGTGAGATCGTCGGTAACGTAGCCGGTGTATTTGCTCACCCACATGGTGCCGCCGGGCGAGGAATTGGCGGTGCCGGTGTTCTTGCGGTGCTCAGAACCGATGTAGCGGCCCCTGGAGCCATCAACGTAGCTGTAGCCGAAGATCTGGCTATCGATGATGTTGTCGTCGCCGGCGCCGGTCAGTTCAAGGATGTTGCTGTCGGTGATGTTCCAGTCGATCTTGCCCAACCAGCGCGTGACCTTGGTGGTGTCGTTGCTCTGCGTGCGCGCCAGCACCGTATTGACGCCCTTCTGCCCCTCGTCGCGCGTGTATTCGCCCGCAGCGTAGATGAACAGTTTGTCCTTGATCAGCGGGCCGCCGATGGACGCGTTGTACAGCACCTGAGAGGTCTTGTTCTCGTTCCGGTACTGGTAGATGCGGCCGTCGGTGTTGGGGAAATTACCCGTGTTGGGGTAATAGATCGTACGCGGCGAAGCCTTGAGCTTGCGCGGCACCACTTGTGTTTCGACCGAGCCCTTCCAGGTGTTGCTGCCGCGCTTGGTGATGATGTTGACCACGCCGCCGGTGGAGCGGCCGTACTCGGCGCCGTAGCCGCCGGTGAACACCTGCTCCTGGTCGATCGAGTCGAATGGCAGGCTGGAGAAGCCCAGGCCGGTCAGCGGGTTGGTGACCGGGAAACCGTTGACGTAGTACTGGTTCTCGGCGGCCGATGCACCACCGAGTGAGATGGCGTTGCCGTAGCGGCTATCGGCGCTGACCGAACCCGGCGCCAGCAGGGCGGCCGCGTTGACGTTCTGGCCGATGGGCAGCTTCTGCAGCTGCTGCGAGGTAAGCACCGTACGCGAGTCGACGTTCGAAACGTCGATCGAGGGCAGCGCCGTCCCGATCACCTGCACGCCTTCCAGGTTCTGCGCATTGGCGGCGCTGGAAGCGCCGGCGAACGATACGTCGGCACCCTGGCCCACCGTCACCTGCACGTTGCTGCGGCTGTCGACGGTGGCGCCATTGCGCACCAGGCTTACCTTGTACACGCCGATGGGCAACGACGAGGCGCGATAACGGCCGTCGGCACCCACTTCGATGTCGCGGGTGAGGCCAGTGTCGGTATTTTCCAGATGGATGGTGCCGGACTCAGCGCGACCGAAGATCACGCCTGATGCGTTGGACTGCGCGAAAGAAGTCGCGCTGCCGGCGATACCGGCGATAAGCGCGACGGCCAGCGCCGTCCTGCGCAGGCCAAGCCCGCGCGGCGAATGAACCAGATTCATTGAACTATCTCCCCAAAGCCCATGACTGGGCAAACAAAAACAAGGCGTTGCGCCGGGCAAGTAAGCCGGACAGGCCTGATGCGTTGATGCCGAAGGGCGCGCGACCGCTCCCCGGACGCGCCCTCCCCCCACACCTCAAGAACCTGCGACTGAAGGCTTCCACCCCTACGCAAGTAATTGCGGAGTATCTATAGCCCAATCGTCACGACGCCACAACGAAAATCCAACGAAATCAACTAGGAATGTTTCCTAGTTTCACTATCATGACAGGTAATTTCTTGCGATTTCTCGTTGAATTTCAGTAATTTCCGGCACTTGGGTCGCAAGAACCCGACGCCTCGGCTCTTTCCGGTCGGTATAAAGTATGAAAAATCTTTCATCGGCCGCTGGAACTTACGAAAGTTCGGGGAAAGATGCCGAAGGTAGGTTGACCTGGCGTGGCGGGGGCCCGTACCCAAGGAACTCCTCAAATGAAGAATTTTTCATCACGCCACGCACCGTTGCGGTCAACGGTATCGTCGATCTATGCGTTTTCGGACGCTCACGCTTCGATCCCGACCGACACACACTTGCCAATGGAAGTGGAAGACATGAACAGCAACGCCGGCGCCACGTTCGCCCAACGCGTCAAAACAGTCATCGGCATGGTTGGCAGCGTGAGCGAGATCGCCCGTCGCTGCGGCTTTTCCGAAGGCGTCGTGCGCAGCTGGCGCGACGGCCACACCGATCCGTCACGCGCACGCTGCGTCACCATGGCCAAGACTTTGGGCATCAGCCTGGTATGGCTGGTCGCCGGCGAAGGTTCGATGGAACTGGATGGTGCCACCCGTGAAGGCGGCAGGCTGTCTTCCCGCAGCGGCGAGACATACGAGCGCAACGGCCCTTCGCGCGTACTGGCCGCGGATGGTTCCACCGAGATCGGCGGCCTGGACGCCGATCGCCTGGCTAGCGCCGTGAAGCTCCTGAAATCGAATGTCGAACTCGCCGGCGGTAGTTTCGAGCTGCCGAAGAACGCGGACCTGCTCAGCGAGTTGTACGACATCCTTGGCCAGGCCAACGAGCCGATCTATACGGACAAGATTGTTGCCTTCAACCACAAGGTCGGCGAGCGCATCCGCAGCAAAGTGGCGTGAGGTAAGACGCCCGGCCGGGCCTAGCCCAGCCGGGAAATATCGGCGATGCCGCCGAACAGCGCGCGAAGCTGGGCCAGCAGCGCCAGCCGGTTGATGCGCACCGCGGCGGAATCGGCGTTCACCAGCACCTCGTCGAAGAACCGGTCTACCGGCGCCTGCAATTGCGCCAGCCGCGCCAGCGAGGCCTGGTAGTCGGCGGAAGCCTCGACATCGCGTCGCGCCGATTCAAGCGCCGCGGCCAGTTCCCGCTCTGCATCGGATTCGAAATGCGCCGCATCCACGGTGGTGGATACCGGACCGCTTTCCTCTTCCTGCTTGCGCAGGATGTTGGCCACGCGCTTGTTGGCGGCAGCCAGGCTCGCCGCTGCAGGCAAGCCAGCAAAGGCGCCCACCGCACGCAGGCGGCGATCGAAGTCCGGCAGGGTCGCAGGCCGGGCGGCCAGCGCCGCATCGAACCACTCGGTGCCCAATCCCTGGTCGGCGTAATAACCACGCAGGCGGTCGAAGACGAAGCCCACCAGTTCTTCGCGCAGGGCTGCGCGGCGCGCTCCAATGTCGAGCGCCGGGGTGGAACCATCCTTGTTCGGCTTGATACCGGCGGTAAAAGCAGCTTCGGGCACCAGCTCCAGCGCCTCGGTGAACGCCGCGGCAAGCTCGATATCCAGGCCACCCTCCACCAGGGTGCGGGCCAGGCCCAGCGCCGCGCGACGCAGGGCGAAGGGATCCTTGTTGCCGCTGGGCTTCATGCCCACGGCAAAAATGCCCGCAAGCGTATCCAGGCGCTCGGCGACGGCCAGCACCTGGGCCACCTTGCCGCGGGCGATGGCATCACCACCGAAACGCGGTTGATAGTGCTGGTCCAGTGCTTCGGATACCTCGGCCGGCTCGCCCTGCCGCTGTGCGTAATAACGGCCCATCACGCCTTGCAGTTCGGGGAATTCGCCCACCATGCGGGTCATCAGGTCGCACTTGGCCAGCGCCGCTGCGGCGGTGGCCATGCCGGCATCCACGCCCACGCGATTGGCGATCACGCGCGCAAGTTCGGCTACGCGCACCGTCTTGTCCCACAGTGAGCCCAGCGCCTGCTGGTACACCACGGACTTGAGCACTTCGTGCTGCGCCGCCAACGGGGATTTGAGGTCTTCTTCCCAAAAGAATTTCGCATCGGCGAAGCGCGGGCGGATCACCCGTTCATAGCCCTTGCGCACTTCGGCAACGTCCTTGCTCTCGATGTTTGCAACGCCGACGAAATGCTCGGTGAGCTTTCCTTCAGCATCGAACACCGGAACGAACTTCTGGTTGGTTTCCATGGTGGTCACCAGCGCTTCGGGCGGCACTTCGAGGAATTGCGTCTCGAAGGTGCAGGCCACGCCCACTGGCCACTCGGCGAGGTTGGCGATTTCATTGAGCAGGTCGTCGGACAGGCGCGGCTCGCCACCGGCGGCCACGCGTGCCACTTCGCTGCGCACGCGGGCGCGGCGCTCGTGGCGGTCGGCCAGTACGCGGGCGTTGCGCAGGGCATCCACATAGCTGTCGGCGTCGGCGATGTGCACGTTGCGCGGATGCATGAAGCGATGGCCACGCGACTGGCGGCCGCTTTCCAGGCCAAGGATGGTGCCGGGCACCACGTCGGCGCCCAGCAGCATCACGAGCCAGTGCACGGGACGCACGAAAGTGTCGTCGCGATCGCCCCATCGCATCGGACGGGGAATGGGCAGCGCCTTGAGCGCATCGCGCACCAGGTCGGGCACGAGTTCGGCGGTGGGCTGGCCCGCCTTCACCGCACGGAATACGAACCACGCACCCTTGTCGGTCTGGAGCTTCTCCAGCGCCGACACATCCACGCCGCACGACTGCGCAAAGCCCACCAGGGCCCTGGACGGATTGCCCTCGGCATCGATCGAGGCATTCACGGCCGGGCCGCGGCGCTCCACCGATTGATCCGGCTGGGCCACTGCCACGCCGGGTATGTACACAGCCAGGCGGCGCGGCGAGGCCAGCGCCTTGGCGCCTTGGGTGTCGAAGCTGATACCGAGCTTGCCCAGGCCCTCGCACACGCCGGCCAGGAAGGCCTCGGCCAACTCATCCAGGGCCTTGGGTGGCAGTTCCTCGGTGCCCAGTTCAACCAGCAGCGACTTGCTCAGCTCAGCCATGTGCCGGCTCCTTCTGGCGCAGGCCCGGGAAGCCAAGTTTCTCGCGCTGTGCCACATAGGCCTCGGCGACACCGCGGGACAGCGTACGCACGCGCAGGATGTAGCGCTGGCGCTCGGTCACGCTGATCGCGCGTCGCGCATCGAGCAGGTTGAAGGCATGGCTGGCCTTGCACACCTGTTCATAGGCAGGCAACGGCAGGCCAACGTCGATCAGCTTGGCGGCCTCGCCCTCGCAGACGTCGAACCAGTGGACGAGCTCCGGGACGTTGGCGTACTGGAAATTGTAGGTGCTCTGCTCCACCTCGTTCTGGTGGAAGACATCGCCGTAGGTCACCACGCCATGGGGCGCGCGCGTCCAGATGAGGTCGTACACGCTGTCCACGTTCTGCAGGTACATGGCCAGGCGCTCCAGGCCATAGGTGATTTCACCGGTGACGGGACGGCATTCCATGCCGCCGGCCTGCTGGAAATAGGTGAACTGGGTCACTTCCATGCCGTTGAGCCACACTTCCCAGCCCAGGCCCCATGCGCCCAGGGTGGGCGATTCCCAGTTGTCCTCGACGAAGCGCAGGTCGTGGACCAGGGGATCGATGCCCAGCGCCTTGAGCGAGCCGACGTAGAGCTCCAGGATGTCATCGGGATTGGGCTTCAATACCACCTGGTACTGGTAGTAGTGCTGCAGGCGGTTGGGATTCTGGCCATAGCGGCCGTCGGTCGGCCGGCGGCTCGGCTGCACATAAGCGGCAGCCCAGGGCTCGGGGCCCAGCGCCCGCAGGAACGTCGCCGGATGGAAGGTGCCCGCGCCGACCTCGATATCGAGTGGCTGCAGGAGCACGCAGCCCTGTTCCGCCCAATAGCGGTTCAGCGTCTGGATGATGTCCTGGAAGGTAAGCGCTTGCATGGTGTGGCGCGAGTCCGGCGGTAAAGCGGGCTAGTATAACGGGGCGATCCGTCGGCACGGCGACGGGTCAATGTCCCGGCGAGGTACACATGGCAGTCCATCCGCAATCGACCAGCCTGCTCGGCCGCCGTGGCCGCCTGGAGCTGGACGAAGTGCTGGCGAACCTGGTGGCCGATGGCGTCGTCCTGGGCGAAGACGCCCAGCGCGTGCGGGTAGGCTCCCGCGGCGGCCGCAGCACGGTTGAACTGCACCCGGTGGTGGTGATTGCCAACGCCAAGCTTGCCAACCAGCGTGAGCCCGGGCGGCCGCTCAGCGTGGAGTGGCTGGTGGAATGGCTGGCCCGCAAGGCCGACCTTCCCTACCTGAAGATCGACCCGATGAAGGTGAACGTAGCGGCGGTGACCCAGGTGGTCTCCAGCGCCTACGCGCAGCGCCACCGCATCCTGCCGGTGGCGGTGTCGCCGGGTGAGGCCACCTTTGCCAGCGCGGAGCCCTTCGACATTGCCTGGGCAGCCGACCTCGCCCACATGCTTCGGCGCGATATCAAGCGGGTGGTATCCAGTCCGCTGGACATCAACCGCTACCTGGTCGAGTTCTACGGCGTGCAACGCTCGATCCAGCTGGCCCAGGATGCCAAGGCCGGCATCGATACCTCCAAGATCATCAACTACGAACAGCTGCTGGAGCTGGGCAAGGCCGGCGAAGTCGGCGCCGACGACCGCCACGTGGTGCACATCGTCGACTGGCTGCTGCAATACGCCTTCGAACAGCGCGCGTCGGACATCCACCTGGAACCGCGACGCGACGCCGGCCAGATGCGCTTCCGCATCGACGGCGTCATGCAGAAGGTTTTCGAACTGCCACCGCCGGTGATGACGGCCGTGACCGCCCGCGTGAAGATCCTCTCGCGCATGGACGTGGCCGAGAAACGCCGCCCGCAGGACGGTCGCATCAAGACGCGTTCCACCCTGGGCCGCGAAGTTGAGCTGCGCATCTCCACCATGCCCACTGCCTTCGGCGAGAAGGTGGTGATGCGAATCTTCGATCCCGACATCGTGGTCAAGCAATTCGTGCAACTGGGATTTTCGCCCAGCGAGGACACCGCCTGGCGCGCCATGGTGGAACGACCGCACGGCATCGTGCTGGTGACCGGCCCCACGGGCTCGGGCAAGACCACAACGCTCTATTCCACGCTCAAGCACCTGGCGCGGCCGGAGATCAACGTTTGCACGGTGGAAGACCCCATCGAAATGGTGTCGCCGGAACTGAACCAGATGCAGGTGCAGCCGGCCATCGACCTGGACTTCGCCACCGGTGTGCGCACGCTGCTGCGCCAGGATCCGGACATCATCATGATCGGCGAGATCCGCGACCTTGAAACCGCGCAGATGGCGGTACAGGCCTCGCTTACCGGCCATCTGGTGCTTTCGACGCTGCACACCAACGACACCACCAGCGCGATCACCCGACTGCTGGACCTGGGCGTACCTCATTACCTGATCCAGTCCACGCTGGCCGGTGTCGTGGCGCAGCGCCTGGTGCGCACGCTGTGCCCGCATTGCAAGGCCGAGGCCTCGCAGGACGCCGACGAATGGGCGGTGCTGACACGCGGCTGGGACCTGCCGCTGCCCGAGCGCGTGTACGCCCCGGTCGGTTGCCTGGAATGCCGGCGCACGGGATTCCTCGGCCGGACCGGCATCTACGAGATGCTGCCGATGTCGGCGAAGCTGCGCCGCCTGATCACCGCGCAACTCGACCTCGCCCGGCTTTCCCAGGCGGCTACCCGGGAGGGCTTGCGCCCGCTGCGCATCTCGGCTGCCGAACAGGTAGCGCGCGGCGTCACCACCGTGGCTGAAGTACTGGCCGTGCTGCCCCCTACCGACATCGAAGACGAAGAGCTGCCCGAGACCAACACCCCGGCATGAGCAAACCGCTATTGATCATCCGCACCGGCCGCGCACCCGACCCTATCCGCGCACGGCATGGTGATTTTCCCCAGTGGTTCCGCCTTGGCCTGCGCGTCGGCCACGACCACCTGCACGTGGTGGACGTCGAGCGCGGAGACGAATTGCCACCGCCGGAGCAGTGCGCCGGCGCGGTGATCACGGGTTCTGCATCCATGGTGACCGAGCGCCTGTCATGGAGCGAGCGCGCCGCCGGCTGGATTCGCAACGCCATGGATGTGGATCTTCCGATCTTCGGCGTCTGTTACGGCCACCAGCTGATGTCGCATGCCCTCGGCGGCCGGGTCGACTATCTTCCCGGTGGCCGGGAAATGGGCACGCATGCGGTGGAGCGGCTCGACGCCGGCCACGACGACCCGCTGGCCTCGAAGCTGCCGGCATCGTTCCGCGTCCATCTGACCCATGAGCAAAGCGTGCTGGAAGTCCCACCGGGCACGGTGGTGCTGGCGCGTTCGGCGCGCGATCCCCACCAGTTGCTTCGCTACGGCGCCAACGCCATCAGCACGCAGTTCCATCCGGAATTCAGCGCCGACATCATGCGCGCGTACATCCGCCGCAAGGCCAGCGCGCTGACCGCCGAAGGCCAGCCACCGGCGCCGCTCTACGCCGGGGTGGCGGCGACGCCCGTCGCCAGGAATATGCTGCGCGCCTTCGTACGGCAGCATGTGGCCGGCGTGCCGCACCGCCGGCAACCGGCCTGAGCGTGGCCTAGTTGCGCAGCCGGCGGGCGATCGCCGGCCGCGAGAAAAAAGCGAAGATGATGCCGAAGAAGAACCCGCCGATGTGGGTCCACCACACCGCGCCGCCGTAACTGGCGCCGGCATAGCTGAAGAGCAACTGCACCAACACCCAGATGCCGATCAGTACATAGGCCGGCACGCGAACGAATTCCAGGTACACCCCGAGCGGCAACACCAGCCCCAGGTGGGCGCGGGGGAAAAGCGCGAAGTACGCGCCCACCACGGCAGACACCGAACCGCTGCAGCCGATGATCGGCGCGCGTGCACCGGTGAGCGACACCGCACCGACGAGGTTGGCGACGATGCCGCCAAGCAGGAACAAGGCAAGGAATCGCCATCCGCCAAGGGTGCGCTCGGCCGGCATGCCGAAGATCACCAGGAACAACAGGTTCGACAGCAGGTGCAACCACTGTACGTGGATGAAGAGCGCCGTACCCAGGCGCAGAAGCGCAGGATCGGCCAGTTGCTGCCAGAACGGCGCGTCTTCGTTGAAAATGTTCGCCGGCACCGTGCCCCACTGGCGGATCAGCAAGTCACGCTGGGGAACATTGGCCAGGGCCAGCGCCATGAAGCAGGCCACGCAGGTGATCACCAACAGCAAGGTGGCCCAGCAGATGCGGGTGCGGCGGCGGGTGTCGACGCGAACGAACATCGTGGCAGTGTGTCAGTGCACGTTGCGGGCGAGATGCGGCCCGTCGGCGTCGGACGCCGCCACCGCGAACAGGGTTTCCGGGCCGGCTATGCCATCGTCGCTGATGCCGAACTGGCGCTGCACCTGGCGCAACGCCTGCTGCTGGTTGCGATCGAACACGGCGTTGCTGCCGGTGGCGCCGCCGGCTTTAAGCCGCGTGGCAAGCCAGGCGGCACCCGGACCGCGGTCGCCCAGCCGGGTATGCAGCGGCACGGCAGGATCAATGGTGTAGATGGCATAAAAGCGGCCGCTCCACACTTTCGCCAGCAAGGCTTGCGGGATATCCAGGTAATTGCGGCCTGTGAACAGGCGCACATCCGAATCGCCCACGCCCACCAGCAGCACCTGCTGTTTGGCGGGATCGTCCAGCTCGAGCACGATGGGCCGGTCGAATCGACGCAGCTGTTCCAGGCTGCCACGTCCGGAGAGGCAATTCAGGCCCATGTACACCTGCGCATCGCAACGGATGGCATCGGTGACCGAAGCATCCTTCGAAGCCACCTGCCAGCGCGCCAGGAGTTCGCTCCACACCTGCACGTTCGCCGTGGCCATGGGCGGCAACGATGTACGGAAGCGATCGATCACCTTGGTCTCGTCGACCGCCGGCAGGGTCACCATCGGCACCTGGCCGCCGGTGATCTCGTAGCGCGTCACCAGCCACCAGCAGGCCAGGGCAATGATGGCGGCCGATGCAAGCGTGGCGGTGCGAGGGTAGCGGCGCAGCCAGTCGGACAAATGCCGCGGCACGACGTCATGCGCGGCGCGGACCGTGGTGCGTTCGCCGATGGTCGCTTCGTGGATGGTCTCGCCGCGCTGCAGGGCGCGCGAGGCTATGCGGTCGATCAATCCCGGATTGCCTCCGGCATAGCTTCCCACCAGGCGAATGGCCAGCCGCGTGAACGGTAGCCGGGGAATGCCGGCCAGGCCAAAGCGGTGGCGAAGATACGCTTCGCTCTCGGCGCTGGTAAGAGACGGAAATCCCAGCGTTTCCACCTCCACGCCCGGCGGACGCGGAATCCGCGCCTCCAGCCGTGGCCGGCCCACCAACACGAACGACAAGCCCCGCGGCGCACCGATGCCGAGCAGCGCAGAGAGTGTTTCCAGCCCCTGCGCGTCGAGCGCGTCGGCGTGATCGATAACGATGGCCGGCAAGGGAAGTTCGCGCGGACGGCGCTCCCAGGCCGATTGCCACTCGGTCAGGCCCTGCTCGGACGCGCCGGTAATGGCGCCCAGGCCAAGCATCACGGCGCTGATCTTGATCAATTCCCAGCCGGTGACCCGGCCGCCGCCGGCGTCGATCACCAGGAGTTGCCGCCCTCCCTTGGCGGGAGCTTCCGACTCGATGCCCAGCCGATAGGTTTTGCCGGCGCCTGCGGCACCGGTGATCACCAGCAAGGCGCCGCCCGGCCGCGCCAGGCGCTCGCGAAGCAACGCCACCAGGGCTTCCACGCGCGGCGACACGAATGCTCCGGCTGGCGCCGGTGGCGTCCCGAAAACGAGTGTATGCAGGGCTTCGTTGCCTACCGTCATGCCGGGTACTTTACCGGGTCGCACGCGCCAACGGCGACCGCCCAGGCACAAAAACCGCTTGGGGTCAGGGACATAGTCGAATCGGGCTATATCCGTGACCCAGGAGAGGGAGCCATTCAGTGCGCAGTTGCCGCCTTCCCCTGCCCGATCATGATCCGGTCGATGAAGGCCAGGGCCAGCGCCGACGCCACGAAGGTCAAGTGCAACAGGATCTGCCACATGATCGTTTCGCCATCGAGGCTCTTCGCCTTGATGAAGGTGGCCAGCAGGTGGATCGAAGAGATGCCGATGATCGCCATCGCCAGCTTCACCTTGAGCACGGTGGCATTGACGTGCGACAGCCACTCGGGCTGGTCCGGGTGGCCTTCCAGGCGTAGGCGGGAAACGAAGGTTTCATAGCCGCCGACAATCACCATCACCAGCAGGTTGGAGATCATGACCACGTCGATCAGGCCGAGCACGGTCAGCATGATCGTGGTCTCGGCGCTCTGGTCGGCGACCTTGGCGTCGATGCCGCCATTGAAGAGCGAGGTTTCGATCAGGTGCCATAGCTCGCGGACGAACTGCACCACGTAGATGGCTTGCGCGACGATCAGGCCGAGATAGAGCGGCAGCTGCAGCCAGCGCGAGGAGAAAATCAGGTACGGCATCAGGGCCAGACGGCGGTGTTCCGTAGTCATGCGGTTCCATGGAGCGGATCGAGCCATCGATGATAACCGCAAGATGTTGCGAACGCAGTTCGGCTGCGCAGAAAAGAAAAAACCCGCTACGTCTGCACGTAGCGGGTTCTTAAATAAAGCCCCTGGCGGTGACCTGTTGCAGCCCATGTCCTGCGGACATGTTCTACAACCCATAAAAAGATGAAGGCCCGGTCTAGTTAAAGACCGGGCCTTCGGATAAAGCCCCTGGCGGTGACCTACTCTTGCATGGCTTGAGCCACACTACCATCGGCGCAGGCGCGTTTCACTGCTGAGTTCGGGATGGGAT
>NZ_DATHFX010000329.1:0-2692 GCF_035317885.1 Pinirhizobacter sp. | reverse complement strand
CGTGTCGCTGGTGCCGGACTGGGCAAGGCCATGGCCCGAGGGTCTGGATCTTGTCCGCATTCCACTGCCGCACGCGGCGGTGCCGCGGCGCATCGGCATCGTGTGGTCGCGTTCGAGCGTGCGCGTGCGGCTGGTGTCGGTGTTGCTTGCCGAAAGCCGCAAGGTTGTGCCGCTCACGCAGTGAAAGTTGTTGCAGGGCAACAATTTATCCGCGACTGGTAAGCAACAAAAACTAGTCTCTGAACATAGTTCGTGTCGGTTTGACGACAGCGCCGAACGCCCTAGTCTCCCCAACAATTCTTAACGTCGTGCGCACACCGGGGAGAGCGTCACACGCCATGACCAAGCCACTGACCGCCGCTATCAGCGGTATCCTGCTCGCCCTCGCCGCGGGCACGGCCTTCGCCCAGGAAAGCGCGCCACCCGCGCCCGACACCACGCCCGCACCGGCCAAGAACCAGGTACGCGACAAGGAAGGCAAAGTGGTGAACCTGGACCAGGTCATCGTCACCGGTACCCGCACGCCCAAGGCCATCGACGAGATCCCCGGTGCCATCACCGTGGTGAACAAGGAAGAGATCGCCCATACGCTGCTCGTCACCGAGGACGCCACGGCAGTGCTTGCCCGCACCGTCCCGGGTTACGCCGAATCTTCGCAGGCCATGAGCAACACCGGCGAAACACTGCGCGGCCGCATTCCCCTGCGCCTGTTCGACGGCGTGCCCCAGGGCTCGCCGCTGCGCGAAGGCACGCGCAATGGCACTTTCACCGACATGGGCATCATCGGCCGCGTGGAAGTGATCAACGGCCCGTCGGCTTCCGAGGGCATCGGCGCTGCCGGCGGCATCATCAACTACATCTCCGCCGTGCCCACCAAGGAAGGCAACCAGACCACCATCACCACGCGCTACCAGACCCAGGGCCATGACGACAGTGGTAGCTGGAAGACCGGTATCACCTTCGCCCGCAAGCAGGACTCCTACGACATCCTGCTGTCCGGTTCGCACATCGACCGTGGTATCACCTACGACGGCAACGGACGGCGCATCGGCCTGAACACCTCCGGGTCGCTGGCCGATTCCGAGTCGAACAACCTCTTCGGCAAGGTCGGCTGGAACTTCGGCGAAGACAACGACCAGCGCCTGCAGGCCAGCTATAGCCGCTTCAAGATCAACGGCAAGGGCGACTACATCCAGGTGCTTGGTTGCCGCGGCCCGACCGACGATCCGCCGTGCGCCACGCCGGTGACCAACACCTCGGAGAAGGGCCATATCTTTGGGTCGAAAGACGCCTTCAACGATTTCAAGCAGTACAACGCCGAGTACACGCACAAAGCCTTTTTCGGCGGCTCGCTGGATATCAACGCCTACAAGGCGGACCAGGCCATGCGCTACCTGCCGGAGCTCGCCGATGACAAGCAGGATCCGCTGATCGCACCGCTGGGCACCCTGTATGACCAATCCGAGATCGATGCGCACAAGAAGGGCCTGCGCACGTCCTGGACCCGGCCAGATCTTCTGCTTACCGGCCTTGAACTGCACGTGGGCGTGGACCTCGCCCGCGACGAGGCGCAGCAGCGCCTGGCACTGACCAACCGACTGTGGGTGCCGCCGATGAAGTACAAGAGCACCGCGCCGTATGCGCAGCTCTCCTACGACATCGGGCCGATCACCATCAGCGGCGGTTACCGGCGCGAGGACGACAAGCTCGATGTCAACAGCTACACCACCACGTACTACAACAACCGGGTACTCGTGCAGGGTGGCAGCGTGAAGTACAAGGAGAACCTCCGGAACATCGGCGGCATCTGGCGCATCACCGACGAGTGGTCGGTGTTCGCCTCCTATAGCGAGGGCTTCACGCTTCCCAACATCGGTATCCCGCTGCGCAACATCAATACGCCGGGCCAGTCGGTGGACCGCATCAGCGACCTGAATGCCATCATCTACAAGAACAACGAAGTAGGCTTCAACTGGCGCGGCGAGCGGGGCTCCTTCGGTGCCACGCATTACATCTCGAAGTCGCCTTTCGGCTCGTCCCTTGCCATCGACCCACATACGTCCGACTTCATCCTGTCGCGTGCCCCGGTGCGCATCGAAGGCACCGAGCTCACCGGCGACTGGAAATTCAACGACTACTGGAAGGTCACGGCGCTGTACTCGCACATTACCGGCAAGACCTCGTTCTGGTCGGCGGATCCGGGCGGCAGGTATGGTTCGGGCAGCCTCAAGAAGCCGCTGGGTGTGCTGGACATCAACCCGGACAAGCTGGCCTATTCGGTTACCTGGAATTTCCTGCCGCATGCCGATGCCACGCTCGGCGCCACCTCGCTGTTCGGCCGCCATGTATCGGGCAGCGATGTGCGTGCCTACGATGGCGCGCAGTTCAGCTACACCGAGCGGACCCACGGCTATACCCTGTGGGACCTGGGTGTGAACTACGACATGGAAAACTACGGCAAGCTATCGCTGGGCGTGGAGAACCTGCTGAACAAGCAGTACATCCTGAGCTGGTCGCAGCTGGCCGGTTACCAGAACTACTGGGCTGGCCGTGGGCGGGTGACCTCCCTTACCTACAGCATCACGTTCTAGCCGGCGATGGAACGCGCAAGGACCGCGTGGCTATGCGCATGGATGCTGTTCGCGGCGATGTTGCCGGTACGCGCCGCCGATGCACCGCGCTGGGCGCCCGA
>NZ_DATHFX010000328.1:0-7482 GCF_035317885.1 Pinirhizobacter sp. | reverse complement strand
TATCGCAGCAGGCGATCAGGCCCACGCCGCCGCCGTAGGCCGCGCCATTGACGCGCGCGATGGTGGGCTTGGAGAGGAACTGCAGGCGGTGCATCAGCGCGGCCAGGCGCTCGGAGTCGGCACGGTTTTCCGCCTCGCTGGCGCCGGCCATGCCACGCATCCAGTTGAGGTCGGCCCCCGCCGAGAAGCTTGCACCCTCGCCGGTTAGTACCACCGCCCGGACGCTTTCGTCCGCGTCGACCTGGGCCAGGGTGGCGGTGAGGGAGGCGATCAGCGCGTCGTCGAAGGCGTTGTGTACCGCCGGACGGTCCAGGGTGATCGTGGCCAGGGTGCCGGAGCGTTCGAGCAGGACGGCGTCGGTCATGGATTAAACCCCGTAGGTAATGTGCAAGAAAGGATACAACGGCGTATAATGCGAACTATTCTTATTTGAGTAATCATCCGTGCGGTTGTCCGAGTTGCCCAGAGGCGCGCCCGCCATGGTCCAGGATGTTGAAGATGCCCACCCCGCCGATCCCATCGCCCAGCGCCTGCGCGAGCTGGGCTTTGTCTGCGGTGAACCCGTGCGCATTGTCGCCCGCGGGCCGCTCGGTGGCGATCCGCTGCTGGTGCAGATCGGCTCCACGCGCTTTGCGCTGCGCCGGTCGGAGGCTGCGCGGGTGACGGTAAGCCAGGAGGCTACGGCATGAGTGAGTCAGTCCTGCGCATTGCCCTGGTCGGCAACCCGAACTGCGGCAAAACGGCGCTGTTCAACCTGCTCACCGGTGGCCGGCAGAAGGTGGCCAACTACGCCGGCGTGACCGTGGAGCGCAAGGAAGGCCGCTTCGTGGCGCCTTCGGGCCGCAGCTTCCAGTTGCTCGACCTCCCCGGCGCCTACAGTTTCGCCGCCACCAGCCCGGACGAAGCCATCACCCGCGATGTCTGCCTCGGGCGTTACCCGGGCGAGGCCGCACCCGATCTCATCGTCTGCGTAGCCGATGCCACGAACCTGCGCCTGCACCTGCGCTTCGTGCTGGAAGTGCGCCAGCTGGGCCGGCCGGTGGTGCTGGCGTTGAACATGATGGACGCGGCCAAACGGCGCGGCATCGTGATCGACGTCGACGAACTGCAGCGGCGCCTTGGCGTGCCGGTGGTGCAGACCATCGCCGTCCAGAGAGGCGGTGCGAAGGCGTTGATCGAGCGTGTCGACGGCGACGTGCCGGAAGTGGCGCCGTCCGATCCGGCCCCGCTAACCCCGGCCCAGGTGCACGCGCAGGTGCGTGAGCTGCTTGCCGCCACCGTCACCACGCCGCGCGAAACCGCCGCCGTCGACGACGCGCTGGACCGCTGGGCACTGCATCCGGTGATGGGCATGGTGATCCTGGCCGGGTTGATGTTCTTCATCTTCCAGGCGGTGTTCTCCTGGGCGAAGCCGGTGATGGATGGCATCCAGGCAGGCATCACCTGGCTTGGCGCCTGGTCCACCGGCTTCCTTCCCGCCGGCAGCGCACTGCATAGCCTGTTGAACGACGGCGTGTTCGCGGGCCTGGGCGCCGTGCTGGTATTCCTGCCGCAGATCCTGATCCTGTTCTTCTTCATCCTGGTGCTGGAGGAATCTGGCTACCTGCCGCGGGCGGCGTTCCTGCTCGACCGCACCATGTTCAAGGCGGGCCTTACCGGCCGCGCGTTCATTCCGCTGCTGTCCAGTTTCGCCTGCGCCATCCCCGGCATCATGGCCACGCGCAGCATCAACGACCCGCGCGACCGCCTCACCACGATCATGGTGGCGCCGCTGATGACGTGTTCTGCGCGGCTGCCGGTGTATACCCTGCTGATCGCGGCGTTCATCCCGCCACGCATCGTGGGCGGGGTGTTCAACCTGCAGGGCATCGTGCTGTTCGTGCTGTATTTCGCCGGCATCTTCAGTGCGCTGGCGGTGGCCTGGGTGATCAAGCGCATGCGCCGCGACAAGAGCGAGCACGCGTTGATCATGGAACTGCCGTCCTATCGCGTGCCGCATGCGCGGGACATCGCCCTGGGGCTGTGGGAGCGCAGCAAGATCTTCCTGCGCCGGGTGGGCGGCATCATCCTGGCGCTCACGGTGCTGCTGTGGTTCCTGGCGAGCTTCCCGGGGCCACCGGCCAACGCCACCCTGCCCGCGATCGACTACAGCCTGGCGGGGCGCATCGGCCATCTGCTGCACTACATCTTTGCCCCGATCGGCTTCAATTGGCAGATCTGCGTGGCGCTGGTGCCGGGCCTGGCCGCGCGCGAGGTGGCGGTGGCATCGCTGGGTACGGTCTACGCCATGTCCGGTGGCGAAGACGCCGTGGCGTCGCAACTGGGCACGCTCATTTCCCATCAGTGGTCGCTGGCCACCGCACTGTCGCTGCTGGCTTGGTACGTGTTCGCTCCGCAGTGCATGTCCACCCTGGCGGTGATCCGCCGCGAAACCAATTCCTGGCGCAACGTGGCGATCGCCGCAGGTTACCTGTTCGGCCTGGCGTATCTGGCATCGTTCGCTACCTACCAGATCGCGAGTGCGCTCTCATGACCGCTTTCGCTTTCATCCAGGCCATCGTGATCGGCATCGTTGTGCTGTTTGCCGCGATCACGGCCTTCCGCAAACTGCTGCCGAAAACGGCCACGCGGGTGCAGGCACGGCTGTCGGCGGCGCTCAATGGACCGCCGCGGTCGGCATGGATGCGCGCCCTGGGCGAGCGCATGCAGCCGAAAGCGGCGACGGGTAGCTGTGGCGATGGCTGCGGCAGTTGCGGCAGCTGCGGACCGAAGCCGGTGGGCAACCAACCCGACGTACAGCCGCTGCATTTCCGGCCGCGCGCGCGGCCTTAGAGCCCTCGTTAGCCGAGTTCGGCCGATATATCCGCCGCGGCCTTGCACAAGGTGCCCACCGTCATCGCCATGTCGATGGACGATCCTTCCCGCGCGATGAAGGGCACGGTAAGTGCGCACACGGCATGCCCGTGTTCAAGGATCGGCGCGGAGAGGTCGGTGACGCCGCCGACAACATGACTCGGAGCCGAGGCATAGCCTTTTTCGCGGATCTTCGTCAGCCGGCGGAGCAGGGCCTTGCGCTCAATACTGTCGTCGTGCGCTTCGACGACGTCCAGCCAGTGATCCCTGACGGCATCACCTTGCCACGCCAATAGCACCAGCCCGGAAGTTGCCTGGGCCATTGGGCGGCGGTGGCCGACGCGCACCACCAGGCCGATGTCGCCGGGCGGGTCGATGCGCGCCACCACCACGATCTGCTCGCCCGAAGGCACCACCAGGTGGCAGCTTTGCTCGATCTCGCCCGCCAGGCGATGCATCAAGGGCAGGGCGGTTTCCACCACGTTCTTCACCGGCGGCTGTTCCATGCCCAGCCGGAACAGGCGAGGCGTAATGGCGTAGCTGCCATCGCCTTCGTTGCGGGCAATGTAGTCGCGTTCCTCCAGTACCTGGAGCATGCGGAAGATCTCACCGCGCGAGCGGCCAACACCCTCGGAGATTTCGGCAATGCTCAAGGCCGCTGGCGCCGCGGCCAGGAGTTCAATGATGTCCAGGCCCTTGTCCAGGGCCGGGGCACGGTATTTGGTCGGTTCCTTGGCCATGTCCGCTTCAAAAGGTGGCGACGTGCAAGCTTGCCTGATCGGCAAGGTGGGGCGCCATGCATGGATTTGCTGCACTGCGTCTTGTGCGCGCATGAACGCTGAGTTCATATTTGCACAACGCGTGCACCGGTGACCACAGGAGCAGTTGATGGCGAGTGCCACCCCGTTACCGATGCCGGCCAGTCGGCAAGCGACCCAAGGCCTGCTCGGCCCATTCGTATTGATCGTCGCGTTGTTCTTCCTCTGGGGCCTGGCCAACAACCTCAACGACGTGCTGGTGGCGCAGTTCAAGAAGTCGTTTGTGCTGAGCGACTTCCAGGCCGGGCTGGTGCAGAGCGCGTTCTACATGGGGTATTTCCTCATCGCCATGCCGGCGGGCCTGTTCATGCGTCGCTTCGGCTACAAGAGCGCTGTGGTGTTCGGCCTGCTGCTTTACGGCGCCGGCGCCTTCCTGTTCTGGCCGGCGGCGAGCCTGGGCACGTATGGCCTGTTCCTGTTCGCGCTGTTCGTGATCGCCAGCGGGCTGGCTTTCCTTGAGACGTCGGCCAATCCATTCGTGACCCTGCTGGGGCCGGCCGAATCCGGCACGCGCCGGTTGAACCTGGCGCAGGCTTTCAACCCGCTGGGCTCGATCACCGGCGTGCTGGTAGGGCAGCATTTCATTTTCTCCGGCATCGAGCACACGCCGGCGCAGATGGCCGCGATGGATGCAGGTACGCGTGCGGCGTACCTGGCGCAGGAAACCAGCGCGGTGCAGTGGCCGTACTTCGTGATCGGCGTGGTGGTAGTGGCCTGGGCGGTGTTGATCCTGGTCACCCGGTTCCCGGCGGTGGGCATCGCGGCCGATGACGCGCCCGCACGCCACGGCGTGATGGGCCGCCTGATGCGCGACCGCTCGTTCGTGTTCGCCCTGGTTGCGCAGTTCTTCTATGTGGGTGCGCAGGTAGGCGTATGGAGCTACCTGATCCGCTACGTGCAATTCGGCATGCCGGGAACACCGGCGAAGGAAGCAGCCAATTTCCTCACCGCGTGCATGGTGGCTTTCCTGGCCGGGCGATTCATTGGCACGGCGTTGATGAAGCGCGTGCCGGCCGAGCGTTTGCTGATGGGCTTCGCCGTCATCAACGTGGCACTGGTGCTCGTTGCCATGCTGGCGCCGGGCCTGGTGGGCGCCTGTGCGCTGGTGGCCTGCAGCTTCTTCATGTCGGTGATGTACCCGACCATCTTCGGCCTGGGCGTGCGCGACCACGACGATGACGAGCGCAAGATCGGCTCGGCGCTGCTGGTGATGACCATCATCGGCGGCGCGGTACTCACTGCGGGGCTCGGCGCGGTATCGGACCAGTTCGGCATCGCCCATGCGATGGTGGTGCCGGGCATCGCCTTTGTCGTCGTGGCCGCTTTCGCGCGGCATCATGTGCGGATGCGCGCCTGATGCCGGGCGAGGCCCACTTGCGTCAGCTTTTCGCGCTGGACCTTCGCAACGACGCGCAGGCGATCGCCGAGTACGAGCGCTGGCATCGCGCCGACACGATCTGGCCGGAGGTGGTGAAATCCATCCGCGATGCCGGCATCATCGACATGCGCATCTACCGCACCAGCAACCGCCTGGTGATGGTGATGGAGGCAGGCCCTGGCTACGACGCAGCCGCCAAGGCGGCCTCGGATGCTTCCAATCCGCGCATACAGGCCTGGGAACGGTTGATGGACACCTTCCAGAAGCGTCTGCCGTGGGCGGCCGAAGGGCAGAAGTGGGTGCCGATGGACGAGATATTCCGCCTGCCGTAACGGTACTACCAGAGAGCGTCGCGATCGATCGCAGCAACGTCGGTCTGGCCGCACAGCGCCATGGTGGTGCTCAATTCCTTGCGGATGATCTCGATCGCGGCGGTCACGCCCGGTTGGCCCATCGCACCGAGCCCATAAAGGAACGCCTTGCCCATCAGCGCACCGCGTGCGCCAAGTGCCAGTGCCTTGAATAGCGCCTGGCCGCTGGTGATACCGCCGTCGAACAACACTTCGCAACGGTCGCCCACTTCCTGTACCACGGCAGGCAGGGCATCGATGCTGGCCGGCGCACCGTCGAGCTGGCGGCCGCCATGGTTGGACACGACGATCGCATCCACGCCGTGGTCGGCGGCAAGCTTCGCGTCACGGGGATCCATGATGCCCTTGATGATCAACTTCCCGGGCCACGCCTCGCGGATCCATGCGAGGTCCGCCCAGGTGAGCGTGGGATCGAACTGGCTGGCGATCCACTGCGACAGGGTGGTGAGACTGTCGCCGCCGATGCGCCCGGCAAGGTTGCCGAACGAGCGGCTGGGCGCGCGCAGCACGTTCCATACCCAGCGAGGCTTGCCCATGATATCCACGGCATTGCGCAGGGTGAGCTTCGGCGGCACCGCCAGGCCGTTCTTGACCTCCCGGTGGCGCTGGCCCTGGATGGTGAGATCCACGGTAAGCATCAGTGCCGAACACTTTGCCGCGTGCGCGCGCTGGATCAACTCACGGGTGAAACCGCGGTCGCGCATCACATACACCTGGAACCAGAACGGCGTGTCGCAGGCGGCGGCCACCTGCTCGATCGAACAGATCGACATCGTGCTCAGGGTGAAGGGAATACCGGCCGCGGCCGCGGCCCGCGCACCAAGGATCTCGCCACCGCCGTACTGCAACCCGGTGAGCCCCGTAGGTGCTATGGCCAGCGGCAGGCTCACCGGCTGGCCGATGAAGCTGGTGGCAAGGTTCCGCCGGTCGACGTCGATCATCACCCGCTGGCGCAGCTTGATCCGGTCAAGGGCGCGGACGTTCTCGCGGAGGGTTGATTCGTCGTAGGAGCCCCGGTCGGCGTATTCGAAGAAAGCGCGGGGCACGCGGCGGCGCGCCAGTTCGCGCAGGTCCGCCACGTTGGTGATGGTGGTCATTGGCTAGCCCGTCATCGCGACAGGCGCATCCTGCCATACCGGGCCGTCGGGGAAGCGGTGGGCATCGATCGAGGCCTGGTGCATCTGGGCCGAGAAACCCGGAGCTGCCGGAGCGAGGTAGCGGCCGTTGCGGATGGTCACAGGGTCGACGAAGTGCTCGTGCAGGTGATCGACGAACTCGATCGCGCGGTCGTCCTTCAAACCCGTGATGGCGACGTAGTCGGCCATGGCCAGGTGCTGCACCAGTTCGCACAGGCCCACGCCTCCCGCATGCGGGAATACGCGCACCCCGAACTTCGCCGCCAGCAGCAGGATGGCCAGGTTCTCGTTCACGCCACCCACGCGCGCGGCATCGATCTGGATCAGGTCGACGCTCCCGGCTTGCAGCAGTTGCTTGAACATCACGCGGTTGTGGGTGTGCTCGCCGGTGGATACCGGTGTGCCGATGGCGCGGCGGATCGCGGCGTGGCCCAGGATGTCGTCGGGGCTGGTGGGTTCCTCGATCCAGGCCAGGCCGAAATCTTCCAGCTGGCGCATCCACTCGATCGCCTGCGGCACGTCCCAGCGCTGGTTGGCGTCCACGGCGATGGCAACGTCCGGGCCGACGGCCTGGCGTGCAAGGCGGCAGCGGCGGATGTCGTCGTCCACGTGCGCACCTACTTTCAGCTTGATGGTGTTGAAACCCTCCGCCACTGCCTCGCGTGCCAGGCGCTGGAGTTTCTCGTCGCTGTAGCCCAGCCAGCCGGGCGATGTCGTGTAGGCCGGGTAGCCTTCCTCCAGCAGCCGGGAGATGCGCGCGGCCCGGTGGGGCTGGGCCGCGCGCAGCATTCCCAGCGCCTCGTCCGGCGTGAGGGCGTCGGTGAGGTACCGGAAATCGATGGTGGCCACGAGGGCCTCGGGGCTCATCTGGGCGATGAAGCGCCACAAGGGCAGACCTGCGCGGCGCGCCGCCATGTCCCAGGCGG
>NZ_DATHFX010000327.1:0-4166 GCF_035317885.1 Pinirhizobacter sp. | reverse complement strand
ACCGCCGCGAGGCCGAGATGCGCGCCCTCGAGTACCGCGCGCTGCAGCGCCAGGGTGAAGGCGAGGGCGATTCGCTCCGCCAGGCGGAACTGGAAATCGAACGCCACCTGGCCCAGCAGCGGCAGGTGGAAGCGCAGCTGGAGGGCATTCGTGATACCCACCACGGCGCCAGCGAACATCTTAATGCGGTACAGGCCGATGTGTACAAGGTGGGCGCCGAGATCGCCCGTGTCGAGCAACAGGTGCGGCACAACCGCGAAACGTCCGAGCGGCTGATCCGCGCCCAGGGCGAGACCGAGCGCGAGTTCGGGGAACTGCAGGGGCACATCAGCGCCGACCAGGAGCAGATCGAGGCCCTGCGCACCGCCCTGGCCGAGGGCGAGCCGCGGCTGGAAGCGTTGCAGCAGATGCAGGACGACACCGGTGAGCAGCAGCGCAGCACCGAAACCCGGCTGGCCGACTGGCAGTCGCGCTGGGACACGCACACCCGCGGCGCCTCGGAAGCCTCCCGTGCCGCGGAAGTCGAACGCACGCGCCTGAACTACCTCGACCGCCAGGCCATCGACCTCTCCCGTCGCCGCGAGGCGCTCGAGGGCGAACGGCAAGCCTTCGACGTGGCGGCGCTCGACGCCGCCGCCGAAGCCCTGGAAACAGAGCACGATACCCAGCGCGAGCGCGTGGAAACCTTAGGGAGCCTGCTGGACCAGCACAAGGTTGCCCACGAGCGGGTGCTCGATGAAGAGCGCCAGGTGCAGGCCCGGTTGAACGACGCGCGCCAGCAGCTGCAGACCGCGCGCGGCCGCCATGCCTCGCTCGAAGCCCTGCAGCACGCCGCACTGGGCCAGGAAGAAAGCGCCGCCAGCGGCTGGCTCGATCGCCTGGGCTTGGCCAGCGCGCGTCGCCTGGGCGAGGCGCTGACCGTCGATGCAGGTTTCGAAGCGGCGGCGGAAACGGTCCTGGCGGGTTTGCTCGACGGTGTACTGGTGGACGATCCACTGGCGCTTGCCAAGGAACTGGGCGAGCTGACCGACGCCGACATCGCACTGTTCGCCTCGGCCGCCGGTGGCGACGCCCCCGCAGGCACCCTGGCCGCCCATGTCCGGGGACCTGCTTCGATCACCCATATGCTCTCGCGTATCCGCCTGGCTGATTCCCTCGACCAGGCCCGTCACGTGGCCGGGTCGCTTGCTGCAGGCGAGTCGGTCATCACCCGCGACGGCGCATGGATGGGACCGGGTTTCGCCCGTGTTCGCCGCGCCCAGGGCAACCAGGTGGGCGTGCTGGCGCGCGAGCGGGACATGCGCCAGCTTGCCGCCCAGCTAGAAGCACTCGAAGCCCAGGGTGAGGAAGGCACCGAACGGCTCGAAGCGTTGCGTACGTCCAAGTTCGAGGCCGAGCGCGCACGCGACGACGCCCAGCGCGACCTGTATGCCGCGCACCGCCGGTTGTCGGAGTTGGCCGGCCAGCTGCAGAGCCACCGCGGCAAGATGGAAACTGCCCGTGCGCGCAGCGAGAAAATCGGTGCCGAAATGGCCACGGTGCTCGAGCAGCTCGATGAGATGGAAGGCCAGGCCCGCGAAGCCCGTGCCCGGCTGGATGAGTCCGTGGGCAACATGGGCGACATGGAAGACCAGCGCCGCGCGCTGGAGAACGAGCGCCGCGAATTGCTCGAAGCGCGCGAGGAAGCGCGTATCAACGCCCGCGAGGCCGCCGAGCAGTCGCACCAGCTGGCGCTGAGCATGGAATCGAAGCGCTCTGCGCTGACGGGCCTTGAACAGGCGCTGGGCCGCATGGATGCCCAGTTGAAGCAGATCCAGTCGCGCCGTACCGAGATCGCCGAACAACTGGCCGCCGGTAGCGACCCGATCGCCGAGCTGGAGGCCGAACGCCAGACCTACCTCGACCAGCGCCTGCTGGTGGATCGCCAGCTGGTCGATGCCCGCCGTGCACTGGAAGGCCTCGACACGGAATTCCGCAAGCTCGAGCAGGAGCGCCAGCGCATCGAACACCAGTTGACCCAGGTGCGCGAGGGTGTCACCGAAAAGCGCCTGGCTGCGCAGTCGATCCAGATGCGCGCGGCCACGCTCGCCGAGGCCATCGCATCGTCAGGCCTGGAACTGGAACCGTTGCTGGCCGAGCTTGCCGAAGACGCCGAGCCTTCCCGCTGGCAGGCCCAGCTGGCGGAGCTTTCGCAGAAGATCATCCGCCTGGAGCCGGTGAACCTCGCCGCGATCCAGGAACACGCCGAGCAGTCCCAGCGCAAGGACTACCTCGACGCCCAGCTCACCGATCTTGCCACCGCACTGGAAACGCTGGAAAACGCCATCAAGAAGATCGACAAGGAAACGCGCCAGCGCTTCAAGGAGACCTTCGACCGCGTCAATGCCGGCGTGCAGGAACTCTTCCCGCGCCTGTTCGGCGGCGGCCACGCATACCTTGAGCTAACCGGCGAAGACCTCCTGGACACCGGCGTTGCGATCATGGCCCGGCCACCGGGCAAGCGCGTGAGCAACATCACCCTGCTTTCGGGCGGCGAGAAAGCCCTCACCGCCGTATCGCTGGTATTTGCCATTTTCGGCCTGAACCCGGCACCGTTCTGCCTGCTCGACGAGGTGGACGCGCCGCTGGACGAGGCCAACGTCGGCCGCTTCTCGGCGATGGTGCGCGAGATGAGCGAGAAGGTTCAGTTCATTTTCGTCAGCCACAACAAGGCCACGATGGAGGCCGCGCACCAGCTCTGTGGCGTTACCATGCGTGAACCGGGCGTATCCCGCCTGGTCCAGGTGGACCTCGCCGAGGCCGCCAAGCTCGCTGGCGCCGCTTGAAGGAACCCGTGATGACCCACGAACCCGTCGTTGCCCTGGCCTGGAACCCCGCCATCGGGGTGCCCTTGTTGATCGTGGCCGTGATCGTGCTGGGATTGATCTGGTTATTCGGCCAGCCGAGGAAAGAGCAGGGCCGTCGCAAGCCCCAGCCGCCGGCACCGCAGCGCGCGCCCGAACGGCGTGAGCCGACCTTTGGCGATGAGCCGGCCGGGGCCGCCGACAACGCGTTCGACTTTCCGCCGCCCAACTCGCGCGCACCGCGCCAGGGCACGCTGGACATGGATATGCAGGACGAGCTCGAACGCCTGGGCGCCACGCTTGCCGGCGACCGCAGCGCGCCGGTGGTGTCCTCTGCTTCCATCGAGGACATCCTGCGTTCGCCGCTTCCGACCGAGCCCACCGCATCGACCATGGGCGCCGTGCGCCCATCGGCACCCCCGGCGCGCCGGACGGAGCCCGCACCTGCCGCCGGAGCCGATACGCCGCCGTTCGATCCGGCTTCACCTGGCCCGGCGCCGTCCCGAGCCACCCCGGCCATCGAGCCGGTCCGCGCCGCAGCGGCCGCGCCATCTGAGCCGCCGCCGCGTTCTGACGTTGGCCGCCGGCCCGTCGAGCGGCCCGTCGAGCGCATTGTCAGCCTGTACGTGGTATCGCGCGACGATCACGTTTTCAATGGCACAGATCTCGTCGTGGCGGCCGAGAAGGCCGGCCTGGAATTCGGCGACATGGGCATCTTCCATCGCCTGGTCGATGGCCGCCGCGAGCTTGGACCGATTTTCAGCGTGGCGAACCTCGTCAAGCCGGGCAGTTTCGACTTGAAGCGCGTCGAAGCCATGCAGACCCCGGGCCTGTCGTTCTTCATGACCTTGCCTGGCCCCGTGCCGGCGCTCGATGCGTGGGACACGATGTTGCCCGCGGCGCAGCGCCTGGCGGAGTTGCTCGATGGCCTGGTGCTGGATGAGGAGCGCAACGCGCTCGGCCGCCAGCGCATCGCGCACATCCGCGATGAACTGCGTGGATGGGACCGCGGTCACGAAGGCGTCGAGATCAAATTCGGCGCGTAAGGTTCTGCGCCCGTGCCATTGGGGGTCAGAGTTTCACTCTGACCCCGTTCAAAAGGGGCGTTTCACGCTGCGCAAACGGGCCCATCGGGCATCGTAGGGGTCACGATTGTCGGTGAACGGTGCGCAAGGCGCACTGGCGTGCGTGCCCGCGTCTCGGCCGCGATCGTCCCTTTGCTCGGAGATCGCGGTAGTTCCACCACGGCGTGGAGGCGAACGTGGCATCGAACGGCGCGCCGACGAGGCGCTCAAGCTCAGCGGGCGACAGGCCAGGCGTCCA
>NZ_DATHFX010000326.1:0-2221 GCF_035317885.1 Pinirhizobacter sp. | reverse complement strand
GCGGCGGCGGCGGCGGCAAGCCCGCTCACTACCGGTTTCACAAGCTTCGCCAGCGTCCAGATGGCCGCCACGCCGATCACGCCGGCGCCCATGAAGCGCGCCTTGTGCGTCCACACCGCCTGTGCGGTATCGGCGATGCTGCCCACCACCTCGTGGCCGCTGGTGAACCACGGCACGATGCCGCCCCAGGCGATCAGGAAGCCCACCAGCATGGCCATGCCCACCCACAGGCCCACAAGGTGGCCCACGGCGAACAGCGCGAATGACAGCGAGAAATCGAAACCGCTGAGCGCGCCCTTGCGGCCGATGGCGAAGGTGCGCGCGATATCGCTGGCAAAGATCTGCGTGCCGACGATCACGGCGAAGGCGGCGGACACCACCGAGCCCATGACCACGGCCTTCAGGCCCGCGCTGCTGGACTCGGCGGCTTGCGCGGCGGTCTGGCCGCTGGATTCATCATGCGCGCCGCCAACCTTCAGGACTTCTGCGCAGGCGACGCCTTCGGGATAGGGAAGATCGGAGTTGGTGACCAGCGCACGGCGCAGGGGAATGGAATACATCACGCCCAGGATGCCGCCCAGGGCGCAGATGGCGAACGACGTCCAGTAGGGGAAGCCTGTCCACCAGCCCACCATGACCAGGCCGGGCAAGACGAAGATGATCGATGACAGCGTGCCGGCGGCCGAAGCTACCGTCTGCACGATGTTGTTCTCCTGGATGGTCGATCCGCGCACCGCCCGCAGCACCGCCATGGAGATCACCGCGGCGGGAATCGAGGTGGCGAAGGTCAGGCCTGCCTTCAGTCCGAAGAACACGTTGGCGGCGGTGAACAACAGGGTGATCACCACGCCCAGCACCAGGCCTCGGATGGTGAGCTCGGTGCGGTGGTCCTGCAGGACGGCTGGCTGTGTCATTGGCGTGTTTTCCCCTTGTGAATCCATCCGCCGAGCGTAAACCATCGCCTCGCCTGCTCGCCAGCATGGGGTGTAGGACTAGAGCCAAGTACGAGAAAAGGCGGGATTGTCGAGGCAAAGGCGGACGTAATCTGTCCTGGGGCTGACATTGATGGCTGCGGGTGTCCCGGGAAATGATGGGCTTCCCGCGACATGGAGTGTCACGCATGCCAAACCCTTTCGTCCGCTTCGGACTCATCGCCGGCCTATTGACCCTCGCCGGTGCTGCCACGGCCTCCCAGCCAGTATCGACCGTAGCCGCCACGACAGTCTCCCGCGATGCCGACAAGGCGGTGGTCCTGGCGTTCTACGAGGCAGCATTCGGTCGCCTGGATCTGAACAAAGCCCGGAGGTATCTCGACGACGGCTTCATCCAGCACGACCCGGCCGTGGAAGATGGCGTGGACGGCTTCGCCCGGTACCACCAGCGCCTAAGCTCAACCCATCCGCGTTATTCGTACGAGATCCGTCGGGCCATATCGTCCGGCGGCCTGGTGACCGTCCATGTCTTGCAGCGACTAAACCCATGGGATCGTGGCGACGTGCAGATCCACATGTATCGCGTGGTGGACGGTGCGCTGGCCGAGCACTGGGTCGTGGGCAACCCGATACCGGCCACCAGCCTCAATGCCAACGGTTTGATCTAGGAGCCAGCCAATGACCTTGTCCAACAGCATCCTCAGCACGGCCATGGCGCTCGGGCTGGCCCTTCCTGCCGGGGTTATCGCCGCATCGTCACCCGCAGCCGTACCCCAGACCTCCGCGGAGGCGGCAAATATCGAGACGGCACGCAACCTCTACGCCGCCATTTTCGCCGCACGGGACAGCGCGCTTGCCGCGCGCTACCTCGGGCCCGAATACATCCAGCACGCCCAGGACGTCGCCGACGGCAAAGAGGGCCTGGCCCGGGCCATCGCGGACATCGCCGCGCAAACCCCGCAGATCAGCTACGAGATCAAACACATTATCGCCGAGGACAATCTGGTGACATTGATGAGCCACGTCCGACCGACGCCTGATTCGCGTGGCCAGATGCTCTTCAACATCTTTCGCTTCGACGATGGCAAGATCGTCGAGCATTGGGAGACGGTGCAGGATATCCCCGAGACCAGCGCCAACGGCAACGGCGTGTTCTAGGCGCTTGCGCTCAACGCGCAGGCCCGGACACGTAACGGCTTCCGGCGACATGGAAGCGCCATGGAAAATCCAGTCCCACGCGGATGCCGATGCGCGGCCCCGCGACGATGGCCGCCGGTAGCGGCGCGCCA
>NZ_DATHFX010000325.1:0-5474 GCF_035317885.1 Pinirhizobacter sp. | reverse complement strand
GGGTACCGACGAAGGCGTACCGGTGTGGTTGCCCATCGACGCGAAATTCCCGGTCGAGGACTACCAGCGCCTGCTCGACGCCCAGGATGCCGCCGACGCCGACGCCGCGCTCGCGGCCGGTCGTGCACTGGAAGTGCGCGTACGCGAGGAAGCCAAGCGCATCCATGGCAAGTACGTGGGCCCGCCGCACACCACCGACTTCGCCATCCTGTTCCTGCCGACCGAGGGCCTGTACGCCGAAGTGATCCGCCGTCCGGGGCTTTCGGACCTGTTGCAGCGGGAATACCGCGTCACCGTGGCCGGCCCCACCACCCTCACCGCCTTGCTCAACAGCCTGCAGATGGGCTTCCGTACGCTTGCCATCGAAAAACGCTCCAGCGAGGTGTGGCACGTGCTGGCCGCGGTGAAGACCGAGTTCGGCAAGTTCGGCATGGTGCTTGAGAAGACCCGCAAACAGCTGGACACCGTGCGCAACAGCATCGACAGCGCCGGCGTCCGCACCCGGGCCATCGAAAAACGCCTGCGCGAAGTTCAATCCCTGGGCAGCGACGTGTCCGGCGACGTACTGAACATCGCCCTGGAACCCGCCGAGCCCGACGACGACCTCGACGACGATATCCCCTCCCCCGACTAGCCTCCGGGTTGGGGGTCAGCGGGTAGGGGTCAGAGTCATGACTCTGACCCCTATGGGGCTTCTGACCCCTATGGGGCTTGGCGCTACAATGTCGGCTTTCGCCGGCGGCCCCAGACAACCCATGACCGAGCCAAAGAATCCCGACGTCACCCGCGAACAGGCCGAGGATGCCGTGCGCATCCTGCTGCGCTGGGCAGGCGACGATCCCGCCCGCGAAGGCCTGCTCGAGACGCCCAAGCGCGTGGTCAAGGCTTATCGCGACTGGTTCTCCGGCTACCTGGAGGATCCTGCCGACTACCTGGCCCGCACCTTCGAAGAAGTCGGCGGCTACGACGAGATGATCGTGCTGCGTGACATCGAGTTCGAAAGCCACTGCGAGCACCACATGGCGCCAATCATCGGCCGCGCCCACGTGGGTTATGTCCCCACCGATCGCGTGGTGGGCATCAGCAAGCTGGCGCGCGTGGTCGATGGCTTTGCCCGCCGCTTCCAGGTGCAGGAAAAACTCACCGCACAGATTGCCCAATGCATCGACCAGACCCTGCAGCCGCGCGGTGTTGGCGTGGTGATCGATGCCTCGCACGAATGCATGACCACCCGCGGCGTGCACAAGCGCGGCGTATCGATGGTGACCAGCCAGATGCTCGGCAGCTTCCGCGAGGATCCGCGCACCCGCGCCGAGTTCCTGCGCTTCGTCGGCGTTGACAGGCGCTGATGCCAGGTCGCAACGTGGCGGTGGTTGGGGGTCTGGTTGGGGGTCAGAGTCATTACTCTGACCCCGGCTGGCTGCGCCGCGTGGTCTCCACAGCCCTGCTCCTCGGATTGGCCTTCCTGGCTTCGCCTGCGCACGCCCAAGCCACTCCCACCGAATACCTGCGCCAGTTCGACACCAACGGCGACGGCAAGGTGAGCCTGGACGAATACCTTACTTACATGACTGCCGGCTTTCGCCATATGGATAGCAATGGCAACGGCGTACTTGAGGCGTCGGAACTTCCCGGCCAGCACGGCAAGCCGCTGCGGCTGGAGGAGGTGCGCAAGAACTACGAGGCCCAGTTCCACCGTCTGGACAAGAACCACGATGGCTACTTGAGCGCTCGAGAGTTGGCCCAGCCGCCGCAGTGAGGCCGGCAGGCCGGCCACGGTTGGGGGTCAGAGTCTCTGATCCCGCATTCGCGCTCGACAACCCATTGAAAAGGCGAGATACGGCGACCATATGGGCCTAAAGGCTAAACTAGGCCATTCCCCATTCTTTCCCGGATCACCCCATGAGCCTCGACTCCGCCACCCGCGAACGCATCGAATCCCTGTTGAACGAACACCGCGTGGTGCTGTTCATGAAGGGCAACCGCAGCCAGCCGATGTGCGGGTTCTCGGCTTCAGCAACCAACGTGCTGAACGAATTGCTGCCCGATTACCACACCGTGGACGTGCTGCAGGATGCGGAAATCCGCGAGGGCATCAAGACCTACGGCCAGTGGCCCACCATCCCGCAGCTGTATGTGGGAGGTGAACTGGTCGGCGGCGCGGACATCATCCGCCAGATGTACGGCAGCGGTGAGTTGCATTCGCTGTTCGGCGCCACGGCGCCCGATCGCACCCCGCCGGAAATCACCATCACCGAGAAGGCCGCCGAAGCCATCCGCGCCGGCATGGCCGACGCCCAGGGTGTGGTACTGCATCTTGAGATCGGCCCGGACCACGGCGCCGGCTTCCAGTTGGCCCCGGCCCAGGACCACGACATCGTGGTGAGTGCCAGCGGCATAGAAGTGCACTTCGACCCGGGCAGCGCGCAGCGCGCCAAGGGCATCGTGATCGACTGGGTGAGCACCGTGCAGGGCGAAGGCCTGAGCCTGAAATTCCCCGGCGCCACGGAAGTGAAGTCGATGACCGTGCAGGAACTGGCCACGCGCATGGCCGAAGGCTCCGTCACCCTGATCGACGTGCGCCCGGCCAACGGCCGCGCCGCCGCCGCGCCGCTTGCCGGCGCCCGCATCCTGGAAGAAGAAGGCTACGAAGCGCTCGGCCGCCTGCCCAAGGACACCGTGCTCGCCTTCATCTGCCACCACGGCAACTCCAGCATGGCCGCCGCCAACCACTTCGCTGCGCATGGTTTCAGCAACGTGTTCAACGTGGCCGGCGGCATGGATGCGTGGTCGCAGGAAGTGGATTCGAGCGTTCCGCGGTACTGATCCAGTATTGGGGGTCAGAGTAATGACTCTGACCCCTTAAGCGCCTTAAGCGATGAACGGCGACGCGTCTCGACGCGTCGCCGTTTTCATGAGCGCGTCCGGGAATTTGAGCTTCCTTCCATATTCCCCGCCGCGGGATTCCCCTAGCGTGAAGTGTCGGGCCCGGCGTAGCCGTGCCAGTGCACACCACCAGGGAAGACAACAACATGCAATCCAGGAAGCTCCTGGCCGCCGCCATTGCGGCCGCCTTCTTCGCGCCAGCATTCGCGGCCGATACCGAACCCAAGACGCTGGAAACGGTAACCGTTACCGGCTCGTTGATTCCGCGAGCGGTGGTGGAAACCGCCACGCCGACCATCGAGATCACCGCCGCTGACATCCAGAGGCAGGGCTTCAAGACAGTGGCCGATGCACTACGCGCCTCGCCGCTGGCCTCCGGCGCCGTGCAGAACGCGCAGTCCAGTGGCTCCTTCACCCAGGGTGCGCAGTCGATCAGCCTGTTCGGGCTGGATCCGGGCTTCACCAAGATCCTGGTCGATGGCCATCCGCTGGCCAACTACCCGCTGCTGTACAACGGCCAGAGCAACTTCGTCGACATCTCCACCATCCCCACCTCGATCGTCGAGCGCATCGACATCGTGCCGGGCAACCAGTCGGCCGTGTACGGCTCGGACGCCATTGCCGGCGTGGTGAATATCATCCTGAAGAAGAGCGTCGACGGCTTCGACGTGAACTTCCGTGGCGGTGGCTATACCGACGGCGGTGGCGGCAACCAGCGCGTGCAGCTGACCGGCGGACACACCACCGATCGCTCGAAAACCGTCTTCAGCGTGGAGCTGGGCAACCAGGCGCCGATCTACGGCGCGGACCGCAAGCTCACCCGCTCGACCGCATCGGATCCCTCGCGCAACGGCGCGGACCCGATCGCCTCGCGGAACTTCCTCCGCATGGCTTACGACGCCAATGGCCGTGCTTCGTACTTAGACCCGGGCGCCGAGGCGTGCGAGAACGTCTCGTCGCTGTTCAACAACAGCACGTACTACGCCTATCGCCCGGGCTCGGGCTACTACTGCGGCAGTCAGGACGTCGGCCAGGCCACGCTTTCGAACAAGAAGCGCTCGGCCACGGGTTACGTGTCGAGCTCATTCAAGGTGAACGACCACCTGGAGCTGTACGGCAGTGGGCTGTATGGATCCTCCACCAACACGTCGATCGCCGGTTCCACTTACACCTTCTGGAGCGCCAACAACGGCGGCCGCTTCATCGACCAGGCCACCGGCCAGCAGACGATCGCCCAGCACGCGCTGTCGCCGGAAGAAACCGGCGGTTACGACCGCATCGGCAACCGCAACATCGGACAGCAGTACCAGGTGATCGCGGGCGCCCGCGGCAAGCTGGGTGATTCGGCGTGGGATTACGATGCCTACTACAACCGCTCGGCGTACTCGCTGACCAACAAGCAGAACCTCCCCCTCGCTGGCCCGCTCGATGCGCTGTTCGAACAGCAGTTCATGGGTCCGAAGCTGGGCAACGACGCCGCCACCGGCCTGCCGATCTACGCCCCGAACTGGGCGAACTTCTACCAGGCGGTCACGCCCGCGCAGTACATCGCCACCCTCGGCCAGGTGAACTCCGTCTCGCAGACCTGGACGCAGGACCTCAATGTCCAGCTCACCAACACATCGCTTGCCGCGTTGCCGGCCGGTGACATCGGCCTTGCCATCGTGGGCCAAGCCGGCAACGAGCACTGGAGCAACCGCACGGACCTGGGCGTGGTCAATGGCAACTATTGGGGCCTTTCAGGCACGCAAGGTCACGGCAAGCGCCAGCACTATGCACTGGCCGGTGAGCTGAGCGTGCCGATCACCGCGGAACTGCTGGCCAACGCCGCCGTGCGTTATGACCGCTACCAGTGGACGGGTAACAGCATCGGCAAGCCCACCTACAAGCTGGCATTCGAATACCGCCCGATCGACACCCTTCTGCTGCGCGCCAACTACGCCACCGCATTCCGCGCACCGGACATGGGTTACCTGTTCGCCGGCGATAGCGGCTATTTCACCGGCGCCCCGGATTTCTACGGCTGCGAAACCTACTATCCCGGCGAGGCGCTGCGCGATTGTCCGGCATATAACCAGTCCACCCGCGGCGTCCGTGCAGGAAATCCGGACCTGAAGCCCATCACGGCCAAGTCGTATGGCGTAGGCGCGGTGTGGTCGCCCACGCAGGACTTCAACCTGAGCCTGGATTACCTCTCCATCCGTATCGCGGACAAGGTGGAAGACCTGAGCGTCACCACCCTGTTCCGCAACGAGGCCGACTGCCGCACCGGACGCCAGGATGCCGGTTCCGCCACCTGCCAGGACGCCCTGTCGCGCATCACCCGTGATGCCACCGGTGCCGTCACCAACATCCGCAGCGGCCCGATCAACTCGTCCAATGAGCGGGTGGATGCGATTACCGCGGGCGCGAACTACCGCATCGGCATGGGCACCGCCGGCAATCTTACGCTGGGCGCGTCGTACAGCAACACGCTCAAACACACGCTTCAGCAGTACGCCGGGGAACCCACCATCGACCTGCTGCGTGCACCGCAGTACTCCACCGACTTCAAGACCATCACCACCGCTTCGGTGGGCTGGGACCGG
>NZ_DATHFX010000324.1:0-3718 GCF_035317885.1 Pinirhizobacter sp. | reverse complement strand
CCGGACACGTCCAAGCAATGAATCAATCGCGGCTGTTCCTTTTCCTGGCGCTCATCGCCGTCTCCTACCTGCTGATGGAAGCCTGGCAGAAGGACTACGCCCCGCCGCCACCCGTGGTGACCGCGCCTACGGCCGCTGCCGCCGACGGTGGCGTGCCCGCAGCCTCCGGCAGCAGCGCCGAAGCCGTGCCGGCCGCCGCCAATGCGGCGAATGTCGACAAGGCCAACGCCCCGGCAGCCCCCGCAGCGGAACTGGTCACCGTCACCACCGACTTGCTTCGCCTGACTATCGATACTCGCGGCGGCAGCCTGGTACGCGCTGAACTCCTGGCCTACCCGGATTCGCCGGTGACCAAGAACAACCCGGCGCCGCCGCCGGTGCGCCTGCTCAACGATTCCACCGACCATTACTTCGCGGCACAGGATGGCTTGGTCAGCACCAGCGGTGCCGCACCCGACCATCGCGCGCTGTTCCATGTCGAGCAAACCAACTACACCCTGGCCGATGGGCAGAATGAGCTGGGCGTGGACCTCACCTGGACGGGCGACAACGGCCTGAAGGTGACCAAGAGCTACAAGTTCACCCGCGGTAGCTACGTCATCGACTTCGACCAGCACATCGAAAACGGCGGCAGCAGCGCCTGGACCGGCAATGCCTACCAGCAGCTGCAACGCGTGGACCAGCCCAAGCCTGCCGGCTGGTGGACGTCATACACCGATCCGTCCTCGCACAGCTTCTTCGGCGCGGCCTGGTACAGCCCCGACGAAAAATACGAGTCGATGCCGTTCGCCGAGTTCATCAAGAAGCCGCTCGACCGCCCGATCACCGGTGGCTGGAGCGCAATGATCCAGCATTACTTCTTTGTCGGCTGGATTCCGCCCGCGACCGACGCTGTGGCGTATTCCACCAAGGTGCTCGATCCCGACACTGCGCACCCGCGGTATCTGATCCGCGCCTTCGGCCCGGCGATCACGGTGGCACCGGGCCAGGCGCACGATAGCAACGCGCGTCTGTACATCGGTCCGAAGCTGCAGGGCACGTTGAACGCCATCGCGCCGGGCCTTGAGCTTTCCACCAACTACGGCTGGCTTACCGCGATCTCCCAGCCGCTGCATTGGGCGCTGTCGAAGCTGCATTCGATCTCCGGCAACTGGGGCGTGGCGATCATCCTTCTGGTGCTGTTGCTCAAGGCGGCGCTGTACAAGCTCACCGATGCGCAGTTCCGCTCCGGCGCACGCATGCGCAAGCTGCAGCCGCGCGTGGCGGCGCTGAAGGAGCGCTACGGCGACGACAAGGCCAAGATGCAGCAGGCCATGCTCGAGCTGTACAAGAAGGAGAAGGTCAACCCGATGTCCGGTTGCCTGCCGATCCTGATCACCTTCCCGGTATTCATCGGTTTGTACCGCGTGCTGATGGAAAGCGTGGAACTGCGCCATGCGCCGTTCTTCGGCTGGATCCACGATCTCTCCTCGCCCGATCCGCTGTTCATCCTGCCGGCGATCTACGTGCTGATCACCATGGCCACGCAGTGGCTCACGCCCGCGGTGGGCATGGACCCTGCCCAGGCGAAGATGATGAAGGTGATGCCGCTGATCTTCGCGGTGGTATTCGCCTTCTTCCCGGCGGGCCTGGTGCTGTACTGGATCATCAACGGTGCCACCAGCCTTACACAGCAGTACCTCATCACGCGAAGCGTCGATCGCGCGGATACAAAACTGAAAACGGCTTGAGGAAAAACGCGGGGCGCATCGAAGGATGCGCCCCGCTTCGCTTATGGACCACGATAACGACACCATTGCTGCGATCGCCACGGCATCAGGCCCGGCGGGTGTAGGCGTCGTTCGCGTCTCGGGGCCCCTGGTACCTACCATTGCCCAAGCACTGCTGGGCCGCGCACCGCGTGCGCGCCACGCACACCTGGCTGTATTCCGCGACACGACGGGCGAAACCATCGACCACGGTCTGTTGCTGTACTTCCCGGCGCCCGCCAGTTACACCGGCGAAGACGTGCTGGAGCTCCAGGGCCACGGCAGCATGGTGTTGCTCGATGAACTCTTGCGCCACGTATGCACCCTTGGCGCGCGCCTGGCACGCGCCGGCGAGTTCACCGAACGGGCGTTCCTCAACGGCAAGCTTGATCTGGCCCAGGCCGAAGCCGTAGCCGATCTGATCGCCGCGCGATCGCGTGCGGGTGCGCACGCGGCGATGCGTTCGATGGAAGGCGTGTTTTCGCGCAAGGTCGAGGCCGTGCAGGAACAGCTGATCCATCTGCGCGTACATGTGGAAGCGGCCATCGATTTCCCCGAAGAGGAAATCGACTTCCTGGCAGACCCCGCCATCCAGCGGCAGCTCGATGGCTTGCGTGCGTCGCTTGATGATCTACTCGCCGAAACGCGTCGTGGCGTGCGTCTGAATGACGGCCTTAGCGTTGCCATCGTCGGCCGGCCGAACGTGGGCAAGTCCAGTTTGCTCAACGCCCTGGCCGGGCGCGAGCGCGCCATCGTCACCGACATCGCAGGCACCACGCGCGACATCGTGCATGAGTTGGTGAGCCTTGATGGCATGGTGATCGAGCTGGCCGATACGGCGGGCTTGCGCGATACAGACGATGTGGTGGAGCGCGAAGGCGTAAGGCGGGCGAATGATGCCTTGCGCAAGGCGGATGTGGCCTTGCTGGTGACAACGGCGTCGTGCGTCGAAGACGACATGGTTCTACTGGGTGATATCCCGGAGGGCATTGCCCGGCTCGTTGTATTGAACAAGCTGGACGTTGATCCAGCTTCCAGCGAAGGAAAAGATCGGATCGCGCTGTCAGCGCTTACGGGAGAAGGCGTCGACTCACTGCGCGCCCGCTTGCGCGAGTTGGCCGGTTTCCGCCAGGGCGATGGCAGCTTCAGCGCACGTCGGCGTCATGTCCTGGCGTTAGAGGCGACGGCCGCTCATCTTGTGCATGCTGACGAAGCGCTCGCCGCACGAGCCGGTGAACTGGCGGCCGAATCGTTGCGTGCCGCGCAAGCAAGCCTTGGTGAAATTACAGGCAGCCATACGGCTGACGACTTGCTGGGCAGCATCTTCGGGTCGTTCTGTATCGGCAAATAGCATCATTCGTCGAAAGACGATGGTGCCGTCGTAGTCACTGACCAATAATGTGGTCAAACCGGTTCTCCACCAGCCCATCGCGGGCTACGATAGCCATCTCGCCTTTCACGGAGTGGCCATGCGCTACCTCATCCTCGGTGCCGGCGCCCTCGGCGGTTTTTTTGGCGGCCGCATGCTCGAAGCGGGCCTGGACACGACCTTCCAGGTCCGTGAACGCCGTGCCGCGGTGCTGGCCAAGCGTGGTCTTCGCATCGCCAGCCCCAAGGGCGACATCCAGATCGACAAGCCGCCCCTGGTGCAAGCCGATGGCCTGAAGGCGGAGTACGACACGATCATCCTCAGCTGCAAGGCCTACGACCTGGACAGCGCGATGGAAGCGATCGCGCCGGCGGTGGGTACCGACACGGCGATCATTCCGCTGTTGAACGGCATGGACCACATCGAACGGCTGCAGCAGCGCTTCGACGTCCGCAATGTGCTGGGTGGGCTAAGCGTGATCTCGGCGAGCCTGGATGCAGAGGGTGATGTGCTCCATCACAATGATCTGGATCTGCTCAGTTTCGGCGAGCTCGATGGCTCCCGTAGCGTGCGCGTAGGTGCCATCGAAAGCGACCTGCTG
>NZ_DATHFX010000323.1:0-6076 GCF_035317885.1 Pinirhizobacter sp. | reverse complement strand
GGTCGAACTTGGCCAGTGACTTGTTGAAGCGGGCCTGGTCGCGCTCACCCTGCAGCACGTGCACGGTGACGGCGGTCTGGTTGTCGTCGGCGGTCGAGAAAGTCTGCGAGGCCTTGGTCGGGATCGTGGTGTTCTTCTCGATCAGCTTGGTGAACACCCCGCCCATGGTCTCGATGCCCAGCGACAGCGGGGTGACGTCCAGCAGCAGGACATCCTTCACCGTGCCGCCCAGCACGCCGCCCTGGATGGCCGCGCCCACGGCGACGGCTTCATCGGGGTTGACGTCCTTCCGCGGTTCCTTACCGAAGAAGTCCTTGACCGCTTCCTGCACCTTGGGCATGCGGGTCTGGCCGCCGACCAGCAGCACTTCGTCGATGTCCGAGACGCGCAGGCCAGCATCGTTCAGGGCCGTGCGGCAGGGATCGATGGTGCGCTTGACGAGGTCTTCGACCAGCGCCTCGAGCTTGGCGCGGGTGAGCTTGATGTTCAGGTGCTTCGGGCCCGAGGCATCGGCCGTGACGTAGGGCAGGTTCACGTCAGTCTGGTGCGAGGAAGACAGTTCGATCTTCGCGCGCTCGGCGGCATCCTTCAGGCGCTGCAGTGCAAGGTGGTCCTTGCGCAGGTCGATGCCCTGCTCCTTGTTGAATTCATCGACGAGGTAGTCGATGACGCGCTTGTCGAAGTCCTCGCCACCGAGGAAGGTGTCGCCGTTGGTGGCCAGCACCTCGAACTGCTTCTCGCCGTCCACTTCGGCGATCTCGATGATGGACACGTCGAAGGTGCCGCCGCCGAGGTCGTACACGGCAATCTTGCGATCGGCACCCTTCTTGTCCAGGCCATAGGCCAGCGCGGCCGCGGTGGGCTCGTTGATGATGCGCTTGACGTCCAGGCCTGCGATCTTGCCGGCGTCCTTGGTGGCCTGGCGCTGGCTGTCGTTGAAGTAGGCAGGTACCGTGATCACCGCTTCGGTGACCGCCTCACCGAGGTAGTCCTCGGCGGTCTTCTTCATCTTCATCAGCACTTTGGCCGAGATCTCCTGCGGCGCCATCTTCTTGCCGTCGCCGGTCTGCACCCAGGCGTCGCCGTTGTCGTGCGCGGCGATGCCGTAGGGAACGATGTCCAGGTCTTTCTGCACTTCAGCGTCGGTGAACTTGCGGCCGATCAGGCGCTTCACCGCATAGAAGGTGTTCTTCGGGTTGGTCACGCTCTGGCGCTTGGCCGGCGCGCCTACCAGCACTTCGCCGTCTTTGGTGAAGGCCACGATGGACGGCGTGGTGCGGTCGCCTTCGGAATTCTCGATCACCCGTGCGGTCGAGCCGTCCATGACGGCGACGCAGGAGTTGGTCGTACCAAGGTCGATACCGATGATCTTGCCCATGTTTCATTGCTCCGGATTTCAAGGCGGCCCCCGCGGCCGCGACTAGGTCAAATAAGTGGGGCCCGAGCCCCTCGATTCAATGCTTTAGCGTCGACATTAGGGCGCCTGCGAAAAAACGGCCTATTCCGCTTCCTTCGCCACCGCCACCAGTGCCGGACGCAGCAGACGGTCGTTGAGCACGAAGCCTTTCTGCAGTACCGCCACCACCGTATTGGGCTCGAACTCACGCGACTGGACCATGCTCATGGCCTGGTGGTGGTCCGGGTTGAACGGCTGGTGGAGGGGATCGATGACCTTCAACCCATGGGTCTGGCCGAGCTTGTCCAGCGACTTCAGGGTGAGTTCCATGCCTTCGCGCAGCGTCGCCGCGTCGTCGGTCTCGATCGCCAGGCCCCGGTCCAGTCCGTCGAACACGGGCAGGAGGTCGGCCAGGATCTTCTCGTTGGCGAAGCGGCGGGCCTGGTCGAGGTCCCGCTGCAGGCGCCGCCGCTGGTTTTCGATCTCGGCCCGCTCGCGCAGGACGATCTCGCGCATTTGCGCCAGTTCGCCTTCAGCCTGGACCAGGCGGATGGTGAGCGCCTCGATCTCGGCATTGCGCTCGTCGCCGCCGGTGGCCGCGCTGTCTTCCGGCGCCGGGTTCGGCGCGTGCGGGTCGGTGTTTTGCATGCTGACTCCAAATGTCGACGTAAAAAACCACGGGCAATACCACCCGGGTGTGAACATTCGCGGTAAAAAACCGCCTCCCGCCGCGGTTATGAGGCCGTCGCGGCCCGATTCAAGGCATCGGAGAGCAAACTGGCCGTTGCCTGTACCACGGGAATGACGCGTTCGTAGGCCATGCGCGTGGGCCCGATGACGCCCACCGCGCCCAGTACCCTGCCCTGCGCCCCGTAGGAGGCCGTGACCACGCTGCAGCCGTCGAGGGCCGAAAAACCTGACTCCTCACCGATGAAAAGCCGCACCCCGGGCGCCTTGGCGCACACTTCCATCAGTTGCAGGAGATCGCGTTTCTGCTGGAATGCATCGAAAAGATCACGCAGGCGCTCGATGTCGGCCAGCTCCGAATACCCCATGAGGTTGGTCTGGCCGGTCACCAGCACATCGGCCGCCCCCTCCGGGGCGAAGGACGCCGCCGCCAACTCCACGGTGCTGGAGAGCAGCCGGTTCAGTTCACTGCTGGCAGCTCGCAACTCGCCCAGCAGGAAGCTCCGGATATCGTCGATGCGGAAGCCGGCGAACTGATGGTTGAGGTAATTAGCGGCCTCTTCGAGCTGGCCCGGCGACAACGGCTTGGTGAGCTGGACGATGCGGTTCTGCACGTGGTTGTCGGAAAACTGCAGGATCACCAGTACCCGTTCGTCGGGCAACGCCACGAAATCGATGTGTCGAAGCGGGAAGTCGGCCTGGCGAGGCACGCTGACCACGCCGGCGAAGTGGGTCATCGCCGACAGCAGGTTCGATACATTGCCCAGGAGGTCGCGCGTGGTGGTCTGCTGCGGTGGAAGCTGCCGCTGCAGGAAGACCATTTCTTCGCGCGGCAGCGGCTTCAATTCGATCAGGCTGTCGACAAACAGGCGCAGGCCGCGCGGCGTGGGGATGCGGCCGGCGGAGGTGTGCGGCGAGGACACGAACCCTGCGTCTTCCAGGTCCGCCATGATGTTGCGGATGGTGGCCGGGCTCACTTCCAGGCCCGACGATCGCGAAAGGGTGCGCGAGCCCACAGGTTCTCCATCCACCAGGTACTGGGCGATCAGCGTCCGGAGCAGCCGGCGCGCCCGCGCATCGAGTTCGGTACCTTCAGACGGGATCGTGGACACGTTTTAGGCGGTATCTGGAGGTGGATGGGTTGGATCAGTTGACCTTAGCTTCAATAAGGCCGAAGCGGGGGACTTGCAATAGGCGGCGGCATTGTCGCATTCCGTGCGACGGGAAGGCAGCTACAATCGTTGCAACCCAATGGCCGCCCCCTCTTCCATGCTGACATCGCTCTATGTTCGCCAGTTTGCCGTGGTAGAGGAAGCGGAAATCGCCTTCGGGCCGGGGCTTACCGTGGTCAGTGGCGAGACGGGCGCGGGCAAATCCCTACTGGTGGATGCGCTCATGTTGCTGGCCGGCGGACGTGCCGACAGCGGCATGATCCGCGCCGGCAGCGACCGCGCGGAGCTATCGGCCGAATTCGACCTCGCCGCCCTGCCCCTGGCCCTGGCATGGCTTCGCCAGGAGGAACTGGACGATGGACAAGGCTGCCAGTTGCGCCGGGTGATCCGCGACGGCAGTTCACGGGCATGGATCAATGGCCGGCCGGCAAGCCTGGCGCAACTGTCCGAACTTGCCACCCAGCTGGTGGAGATCCACGGGCAGCACGAGCACCAGGCGCTGCTTTCGCGCAGCCACCAGCTCGCCCTGCTCGACGCCTACGCCGGCAACGAAGGGCTCCTGGCCGAAGTGGCCGCCACCGCCGGCGCCTGGCGCGACGCAGGCTTACGCATCAGGAAGCTCTCCGGCGGCGACGACCGCGAACACCGCATCGAGATGCTCGGCCACGAAACAGCCGAGCTTGAGCGATGGGCGCTCGATCCCCAGGCCTTCGAAGAACTTGAAGCCAACCACCGCCGACTGGCCAACGCCGGGAGGCTGGCCGAGGGCGCCTCGGCCGTTGTCGAACTGATCGACGGCGAGAGCGAACTGGCGATCGGCCGCGCCCTGCTGCGCGCGCAACTGGAATTGCAGCGCCTGGCAGAGATCGACCCCCGCCTGGCGCCGCAGGTGGAACTGATCGACAACGCGCAGATCCAGCTCGGCGAAGCCGTCGATGCCCTGGGCCGCTACGCCCAGGATGTCGACCTCGACCCCGAGCGCTTCGCCGAAAGCGAGACTCACCTGTCGCACCTGCATGACCTCTCCCGCCGCTACCGCCTGCCGATGGCCGAGCTCGGCGCCAAGGCGGTAGAACTGCGCGAGGAACTCACGGAACTTGAAGGCGCAGGCGAAGCACTGGAGAACCTCGGGCGCGAACGCGACAGGCACCTGGCTGCCTGGACCGCCGCCGCAGTGTCGCTATCGAAGGCGCGCCGGGCCGCAGCCACGCGGCTGGGCGATGAAGTGACCGCGCTCATGGCGGGGCTGGGCATGGCCGGCGGCATCGTGCGCATTGAGCTTGCCGATGAAACCGGCACTGATCCGGATCCGCAAGGCCGCGAGCGCTGCGAGTTCCTCGTCAGTGCCAATCCCGGGCAACCTCCGCGCGCCCTGCGCAAAGTGGCCTCGGGCGGCGAGCTGGCACGCATCAGCCTTGCCATCGAGGTAGCCACCCTGGGCAACGACACCATCGGCTGCATGGTTTTCGATGAAGTGGACACCGGCATCGGCGGCGCCGTAGCGGAAGTCGTCGGCCAGAAATTGCGCGCGCTGGGCGAGCGTTGCCAGGTGCTCTGCGTCACCCACTTGCCGCAAGTAGCGGCACAGGGACACGCTCACCTGCGCGTGTCCAAGTCCACCGATGGAACCTCCACGCGCACCGAAGTCGACGTACTGGACACCATCGGCCGCCGCGAGGAACTCTCGCGCATGCTCGGCGGCGTTGAAATCACCAAACAGACCCGGGCCCACGCCAAGCAGATGCTCGACAGCGTCAAGGGCTAACCGGCAAGGCCGCGTTCGCTGGCCATGCGGTAGAGATCCAGTTCCGATCCCGCTCCCAGCTTGTTCATGACGCTGGCGCGGTGGATATATACCGTTTTCTGCCCTATCCCCAAGGCCGCGGCAACCTGTTTGGGCGCCCTGCCCGAAGCCAGCAACAGGAATACCTCGCGCTCGCGGGCGGTAAGCCTGTTGATCGGATCGAGCGTTTCCGGCGCCCGTCCCGCGCGCTTTTCCTTGAGGTCCGAGCTCAGGTATTCCTCGCCGCGCAACACCGCGCGCATGCCCGCCACCAGTTCCTCGGGAGCCACGCCCTTGGTGACGTAGCCCGACGCGCCACGGCGCAAGGCCTCCGAAACGTAGGGCTCGCCATCGTGCATGCTCAGCACCACGATACGCGTGTCAGGCGCTACGCTGCGCAGATGCTCGATCAGCGGCAGGCCGCTGCCGTCAGGCAGGGAAAGATCCACCGCAACTAGGTCCGGCCGATGCAGGGCAACCGCCTCCACCGCTTCGTCGGCGTTGCGGCACTCGGCGATCACATCGAGGTCCGCCTCCATGTCGATGAGGCGCTTGAACCCTTCGCGCACGATAGCGTGGTCATCGACCAGGACGATGCTGTACATGATTTGTACTTTACGCAGGTTCTCCCGCCGACGCGAATATCCTCATAAGATCGCCACCATGCGCGCGAATCGATCCTGGGCCAGCTCCGGCCCCTTTCTTGGCCTGGTCTACTTCCTTGCCTGGGTGGCGTTGTGGCCCGGCCACCAACCTTATTGGGTACTGCCCTTCGGCTTCCGCTTCGGCGTGCTGTTGCTTTCCCGAAGCCGTGCCTGGCCGTGGATCATCGGCGCGGAACTTGCCGCCAGCGCGTTCTGCGACTGGCGCGCGGGTAGCCATTTCGGCGTGCTCGGATTCGTCGCCGGCGACCTGCCCGAACCCTTGATCGTGGCTTTCACCCTGTGGCTGCTCCGCCGCGCCCACCTGCACGCGAGCCTTGACGATCCCGATGGCGTGGCCCGCCTGCTGCTTTCGGCCATGCTCACTGCGCTTGCG
>NZ_DATHFX010000322.1:0-3343 GCF_035317885.1 Pinirhizobacter sp. | reverse complement strand
CGGCGCGCCGGCAAAATAACGTCCCAACTTGCGTAACGAGCCGCCCCGGAAACGGGCCGGCTTTGAGGACACGTCGATGGTGGACGTCGTCTCGACTAATGCCCTACAGAAAACGCGGCACCAGGATCAACGCCCAACTCACCACCACCAGCATCAGCAACACGAACACCGCCGCCGACCCCATGTCCTTCGCACGCCCGGCCAGTTCATGGAACTCCGGACTGACCTTGTCCACCACCGCTTCGATCGCCGAGTTGAGCAACTCCGCCGACAGCACAAGTGCAGGCGCCAGTATCAGCAGAATCTTCTCCACCGGTCCGTTGCCCAGCCACAGGCCGAGCGGTATCGCCACCACGGCGAGATAGACCTCCAGCCGGAAGGAAGCCTCGTGGCGGAAGGCGGCGCGGAAGCCCTTCATCGACCAAAGGAAGGCCGCCCATATCTGGCGTGGGCCGCGGGGTTGGTCGGTTGCCATGGAATCCCGTCAATCAGTGGAAAGCGCCACATGATGCCAGATCGCGCCGCGCCTGCCGGTTGCGTCGATTTGCCGCAACCGGCGAGGCCGTCGGGCCTGCACGAAAGTCCTTGTGGGACAATCGCTTATGCTGCGCTGCGGCATGACAAAGATGAAAGTACCCTCGCCTTTCACGAAACGCCCACATGAGGGTTTTATCGGTTAACCTTCGGCGGTTATTCCACGAAAAAAACCGGGCGATCCGCCGTTCCGCCCGCCGCTTCCACCTGCACGGAAACACCATGTCGACAACCCTGCCGCCGGTCTCCCAGACCCGATCCTTCAGCACTGTTTTCCTTATCGAGATGTGGGAGCGCTTCGGCTTCTACGGCATGCAGGTGCTGATGGTCACCTACATGGTGAAGAAGCTGGGCTTCGGCGATAGCAGTTCGAACCTGATCTGGGGCGCGGCCGCCGCGCTGATCTACGCAACACCGGCGCTGGGCGGCGTGATCGGCGACAAACTACTGGGCACGCGCCGTACGATGCTGCTGGGCGCGGTGGTGCTGGGCTTGGGTTATGCGTTGCTGTGGATCCCTACCGAAAACGCGATGTTCCTGTACGTGTCGCTCGGCGTGATCGTGGTGGGCAACGGTTTCTTCAAACCCAACGCCGGCAACCTGGTGCGCAAGATCTACGAAGGCGATGAAGTGCGCATCGATAGCGCCTTCACCATCTACTACATGGCGGTGAACATCGGCTCCACGGTGTCGATGCTGCTCACGCCCTGGATCCGCGATTACGTGGGCGAGCACTACGGCGATTCGCTGGGCTGGCATACCGCCTTCGGCGTGTGCTCGATCGGCCTGCTGCTGGGCCTGGGCAACTACATGCTGATGCACCGCACGCTGGCCCACATCGGCTCGCCGCCCGACGAAAAGCCGGTAAGCCTGCGCAATGCGTCGTTGGTACTGGCAGCTTCCCTGCTTACCGTGGCCATCTCGGCCTTCATCCTGCAAAGCGAAGCGGTGGCGCGTGCGTGCGTGTACGGCGCCGGCATCGTGATCCTGGGCATCTTCATCCACCTGATCCGCTCGAGCGAACGCACCGAGCGCTCAGGGCTGTCGGCGGCGCTGGTGCTGACCATCCAGACCATTTTCTTCTTCATCTTCTACCAGCAGATGTCGACCTCGCTGAATCTCTTCGCCCAGCGCAACGTCGACCTGTCGTTCGATATCTTCGGCTTTCACCTGATGAACTGGATCCCCGAGCAGTTCCAGTCGCTCAACGCGATCTGGATCGTGATCCTGAGCCCGGTGCTGGTGTTCATCTATAACTACTTCGGTGCGCGCGGGAAGAATTTCTCCGTGGCGTCGAAGTTCGCCTGGGGTTTTGCCGCCGTGGCGGCCGGGTTCTTCATGTACGGCGTGGGCAGCAACACAGCGGTGGACGCGAAGATCTCCTCGTGGTTCATGGTGTGGGGCTACGGGCTTTATTCCCTGGGCGAGCTCCTGGTAAGCGGGCTGGGCCTGGCCATGATCGCCCGCTACGTGCCCGCGCGCATGGGTGGCTTCATGATGGGCGCCTACTACGTGGCCGTGGGCGTGTCGCAGTACCTGGGGAGCGTGGTGGCCAACTTCGCCGCCATCCCGTCGGGCATCACCGACCCGCACCAGTCGCTGCCGATCTACACGGCGCTGTTCAACAAGCTCGGTTTCGTCGGCCTGGGCTGCACGGTGATCGCCCTGGCGGTACTGCCGATGATGAAGAAGCTCTCCGCGACGCACGCGTTGTCGCAGCAGCACACGCCCTTGCCGGCCGTCCATAGCGAGGAATAACCCTCCGGCGGCTTATCATGTGTCCATGAGCCCCATGCGCGTCATCGCATTGCAACGCACCGGCCCGTTCGCCCTGGCGCGGACGCTGGCCTGGTTGCGCCTGTGCGCCATCGCCGGGCAGAGCATGGCGGTACTGGTCTGCGCCTTTGCGATGGGCCTTGATATTCCCCTGCTGCCCTTGCTGCTGGGCGTGGGCATGCTGGGGGTGTTCGCGGTGATGGCCTCATGGCGGCTCACCCAGCCCTGGCCGCTGCGCGAATGGGAAACCGTGGTGCACATCGCCGCCGATACGCTGGTGCTGGGTTACCTGTTGTATTTCACCGGTGGCGCCAGCAATCCGTTCGTTACCCTGCTGCTGGTGCCCATCGCGCTGTCCGCGGCTGCCTTGAGCATCGGCGGCGTGCTGGCAGTGTCGGGCCTCGCCGGGTTTGCCTACCTGCTCCTGGCGCGATACTACGTGCCACTGCCCGGCGCCACGGGCGGCCATTTCAGTGACTTCCACCTGCACGTGGCAGGCATGGGGGTTAATTTCATCATCATGGCGCTGCTGCTTGGCTTCTTCATCAACACGCTCGCCCGCGCCGTGCGCGCGCAGCAGATGGAGGTGCAGCGCGTGCGCGAACGGGCCCTGCGCGATGAGGGCATCCTTGCCATTGCCACCCAGGCCGCCGGCGCGGCGCACGAACTGAACACGCCGCTATCGACCATGCGCACCTTGCTGCCGGAACTGCGCCGCGAGCATCCCACCGACGGCCCCTTGAACGAAGACCTCGCGCTGCTGCAGGACCAGGTGGACCGCTGCCGCACGATCCTTCGCGAGATGGTGGCCTTTGGCCAGACCCAGTTGTCCCAGGAACCGGAGCGGCAGACTGTCGATGCCTTCGTCCATGGCTGCCTGGAGCGGTTCCAGTTGCTACGGCCCGAAGCCGAGGTGGAACTGGGCCTGGGCCGTTCCGTGGGTCAGCTGCCGCTGCGGGCGCCCCCTGCCCTACGCCATGCATTGATGAACCTGCTCAACAACGCCGCCGATGCCTCGGCCATGCGCAGTAAG
>NZ_DATHFX010000321.1:0-6937 GCF_035317885.1 Pinirhizobacter sp. | reverse complement strand
TTGCTTTTCAACGCCTGTGAAGTCTTCCTGCGCCGCGGTGGCCGATGCGGCATACCGTCGCAGAAGTTCGTCTTTCTCCGCCGCGCGGTCGAGCTGCCACACGCCCAAGCGCATGAAAAGCAGGGTTCCGGCAACGGTCAGCAGCACCGCGAACCACGATGGACGACGCAGCCCCATCACGCGGGGCGCCGCATGGCGGGGGCTATACTGCGGTGGTCAAAAGGGTTCGGGCCGATCACGTGGAAATCATCTACAAATACGCGCTGGTGATATTGCTGCTGGTGGTGTTGTTCAATCTCGGCCAGGCCCTGTACTTCATGATGACCGACAAGGGCCAGGGCAGCCGCACCGTCTGGGCCCTGACGCGCCGCATAGGGTTGTCGCTGCTGTTGATCGCCATGATTGCCCTGGGGATCTTCATGGGCTGGCTGCACCCGCACGGGGTGGGGCAATTCTAACCCCTTGCCCGGGGCGCCACCCTAAGGCTGCGTCAATTTGGGTGGATGCCCAGGCCCGAGGCCACGGCCTTCCACACCTCCGGCCACACCGCCGACTTCGTCGACACCTCGTCGTAATGCGAGGCGCCCGGCACGATCACCACCCGGGCATCGTCGCCCTTGCCCTGCGCCATGCGGGCATAGTCCCGGGCCACCCGCGGCGGGGAAACATCGTCCAGTTCGCCGGTGATCAACACCGTGCTGCTGCCATTGGGCGTGAGCGCCGCGGCATTGGTATCGCTGAAGACATCCGCCCGCCCCGTTGACGCCTTCCCGGTCAGATCGTCCACATTGGTGTCGCACGTCTGCCGGATCAGCGCGCGCTCATGCCGCAGATCGGCCAGCCCACCCAGGCTCACCACATGCCGCACCGGCACCGGCCGGGCCTCATGCAGCAGGCTCTGCGCTGGAATGCGGGCCCGCCCCGCCAGCCACTGCACCAGCTGCCCACCCGCCGAATGCCCCACCGCCACCAGCCGCGTAAGGTCCAGGCCCCGCGCGGCAGCGACGGCCCGCAGCTCATTCATCGCCGCATTCATGTCACGAAACGTGCCCGGATAACCGCCCCCGACCTCATCCAGCCGCCGATACTCCACGTTCCACACGGCCACCCCGCGCTTCTGCAGCTCGCCGGCCATATGCCGCATCTGCACGATGCCCCCAAATTTCGAGTTCCAGCACCCACCATGCACCAGCACAACCACCGGAAAAGGCCCCCGCCCAGCCGGCAGGAAAAGCTCCGCATACTGCGACGGCGCCCTGCCATAAGCCACGTGGGCAGTAGGCGCAGGCCCATCAAGCACCATGTAGTCATCAAGTTTCATCGGACCGGCCACGGCATCGCCAGCCAGAAGCATAAGCAAAAACGCAAGCGCCCGGGGGAGGAAGGCTTCGGGTGTCATTTTCGTCACTAAGTCCTCGTCGGGCTTCGCCCTCCTGCGGAATCGTTCCGAAAACGACACCCGAAGCCTTCCCCCGGACGTGGTGGCGGACCGTGGGGAAAGCGGGGCGCGTAGCTCACCGCGAATGATGGGCGGCCATTTCAAGCTGATGCTGTCCTCAACACGAGCGAAGGCCCATGCGACCAGCTCTTTTGCTCTGCTCCCGGCCGCCTCATGGGGTCGGAGGGAGCCGTCGGGCGTCACCCTGGGAACGCTTCCGCAGGAGGGCAAAGCCCGACGAGGACTTAGTGACCGGGGTGACGCCCGACGGCTCCCACCCCTCACCGCATGCTAGAGAACGTAGACGAACATGAAGAGGGCGAGCCAGACCACGTCGACGAAGTGCCAGTACCAGGCGACGGCTTCGAAGCCGAAGTGGTGGTCGCGGGTGAAATGGCCCTTGGCGCAGCGTAGCCAGATGATGGCCAGCATGATCGTGCCCAGGGTCACGTGCATGCCGTGGAAGCCGGTGAGCATGAAGAACGTCGCACCGTATACGCCGCTGTGCAGCGTGAGGTTGAAGTTCTGGTAGGCCTCCATGTACTCGTGCGACTGGCAGAACAGGAACAGGCTGCCCAGCAATACCGTGAGGCCCAGGAACAGCAGCAGCTGGCCGCGGCGGCCGCCGCGCAGCGCATGGTGGGCGATGGTGATGGTGACGCCCGAGGACAGCAGGATCAGCGTGTTCACCAGGGGCAGGCCCCAGGCCGGGATGGTCTGGAAGGCGCCGCCGACGGCTGCCGGACCGCCGCCGCCACTGGCACCCCAGGCGGCCGAGTAGGTCGACCACAGGAACTGGTGGGTGAGCACGCCATGGCCTTCGCCGCCCAGCCAGGGCACCGAGAAGATGCGGGCGTAGAACAGCGCGCCGAAGAACGCACCGAAGAACATCACTTCGGAGAAGATGAACCACAACATGCCCATGCGGAAGGAGCGGTCCACTTGGGCGTTGTAGCTACCGGCGCGTGATTCGCGGATCACCGAGCGGAACCAGCCGAAGAACATGCCCAACACCAGGACGATGCCGGTCCAGAACATGCCCTTGCCAAAGCCGGCTTCACCGGGCTGTGCATTGATCCAGTGGGCGGCACCGTAGACGGTGGTGAACATCGCGATGGCCGCGACGATCGGCCAGTAGCTGTTCTTCGGTACGTAGTAGGCGTCTTGCTGGTGACCCATGGTGTGTTCCCGTCAAACGTTGAGCATCTGCAAAATCGACAGCAGGAAGATCGCGAAGGCAATGCCGCCGACGATCCAGGCGGTCCGCCGGGCGCGTTTGCGGCGCGCCTGGACTTCCGCTTCCTGATTGGCTGTATCGGTGTTCAAGGCATCAATGGTCGACGTGGCCATGGGCCAGCTCGTCGTCGTTGATCACCGGCGGCACGGCGAAGGTATGGAAGGGAGCCGGCGAAGGCACCGTCCACTCCAGGCCCTTGGCGCCTTCCCACGAACGGTCCGGCGACTTCTTCTTGGCGAAGAACACGGTGTGGATCACCACGCCCAGGAAGATCAGCTGCGAGGCGCCGAACCAGAAGCCGCCGATGGAGCTGATCATGTTGAAGTTGGCGAAGGCGACGTTGTAATCGGGGATGCGGCGCGGCATGCCGGCCAGGCCCAGGAAGTGCTGCGGGAAGAACAGCACGTTCACCGAGATCACGCTGGACCAGAAGTGGATCTTGCCCCAGGTCTCGTTGTACATGTTGCCCGACCACTTCGGTATCCAGTAGTAGGCGGCGGCGATGATCGCGAATGCCGCGCCGGTCACCAGCACGTAATGGAAGTGCGCCACCACGAAGTACGTGTCGTGGTACTGGAAGTCGGCCGGGGCAAGGGCAAGCATCAGGCCCGAGAAGCCGCCGATGGTGAACAGGATGACGAACGCGATGGAGAACAGCATCGGCGTTTCGAACGTCATCGAGCCGCCCCACATGGTGGTGACCCAGTTGAACACCTTCACGCCCGTCGGCACCGCGATCAGCATGGTGGCGTACATGAAGAAGATCTCCGCGCCCATCGGCAGGCCCACGGCGAACATGTGGTGCGCCCAGACGATGAAGGAGAGGAAGGCGATCGAGGCAATCGCGAACACCATCGCCTTGTAGCCGAAGATCGGCTTGCGGGCGAACGTCGGGATGATCTCCGACACGATGCCGAACGCCGGCAGGATCATGATGTAGACCTCCGGATGCCCGAAGAACCAAAAGATGTGCTGGTACAGGACCGGATCGCCGCCGCCGGCGGCATTGAAGAAGTTGGTGCCGAAGTACTTGTCGGTAAGCAGCATGGTGACCGCGCCAGCCAGCACCGGCATCACCGCGATCAGCAGGAAGGCGGTGATCAGCCAGCTCCACACGAACACCGGCATCTTCAGCAGGTCCATGCCCGGGGCGCGCATGTTCAGGATGGTGGCGATGATGTTGATCGCGCCCATGATGGAGGAGATACCCATCAGGTGGACCGCGAACACCGTGTAGGCGATCGACTCACCCTGCAGCGACAGCGGCGGGTACATGGTCCAGCCACCGGCGGGGCCGCCGCCGGGCATGAACAGCGTGGACAGCAGCACGCAGAAGGCGAACGGCATCAGCCAGAACGACAGGTTGTTCATGCGCGGCAGGGCCATGTCCGGCGCACCCACCATCAGCGGAATCATCCAGTTGGCCAGGCCGACGAAGGCCGGCATGATCGCGCCGAAGATCATCACCAGCGCATGCAGCGTGGTCATCTCATTGAAGAAATAAGGCTGCACCAGCTGCAAGCCGGGCTTGAAGAGCTCGGCGCGGATCACCATGGCGAAGCTGCCGCCGATGAAGAACATGGTGAGCGCGAACACCAGGTACAGGGTACCGATGTCCTTGTGGTTGGTGGAGAACACCCACCGCTCGATGAAATTCTTCGGCGGACCGTGGTGCTCGTGGTCGTCGTGATCGTGTTGGTCGTGGGCTGCGTGGGCCATGGCCTAAACCTCTACCTGCAATGCGTGTACGGATTAACCCTGGCCCTTGGGCGCGGGTGCGGTCTGGGCGGTCTGCGAAGCCTTCAGCAGTTTCGCCTCGTCCTGCTGGGTAGCCAGCCACTGTTCGAATTCGGCCTTGGGCACGGCCTTGACCACGATCGGCATGAAGCCGTGGTCCTGGCCGCACAACTCAGCGCACTGCCCGCGGTAGACGCCAGGCTCCTTGATGTTGGTCCAGGCGGAGTTGATCACGCCGGGGATTGCGTCCATCTTCCAGCCGAGCGCCGGCACCCACCAGGAGTGGATGACGTCAGCGCCGGTGATGACGAAGCGCACCTTGGTGTTGACGGGCAACACCAGCGGGTGGTCGACGTCGAGCAGGTAGGTGTTATAGCCATCGACCTGCACCTTGCCCGGATCCATGCCCGAGCCCAGCTGGCGGGTACGGTCGCTCCGGCCGTCGAGCTTGGACATGAAGCCGACCTTTTCCACGGCCTTGCCCTGGTAGTCGACGTAGTCGTAGCGCCACTTCCACTGGTAGCCGGTGACCTTGATGGTCATTTCCGAGCCCGTGGTGTCGGCGAAGGTGACCAGGCCCGTGGTGGCAAGCTTGGCAAGCACGATCAGGATGATGATCGGCACGCCCGTCCACAGCGCTTCGAGCTTGGTGTTGTGGGTCCACTTCTCGGCCACGGCACCGCGCGACTTGCGGAACTTGAACATCGAGATGAACATCGCGCCGAAGACGACGATACCGATCACGACGCAGACGCCGAAGGCCACGTTGTTGAGGAAATAGGGCTCGCCCGACCAGGTCGTGACCCCCTTGGTGAGGTTCAACTGGTCCGGCTGGGGGTTCGCCCACACCGCCCCGCCAAACAGGGCGAGGGCCGTCGTGGCCACTGCCTTCATCGAACGCCTGATGCCGCCAGATGTCATGTCTTGCACCTTTAATGAACCTACCTGCGCGGCTGGTCGTTGATTTCCGCCAGCAACACCATGAGTTTCCGTGAAGCCTCGACTTTTTCCTCTTCACCGAGGAAAGCGCCGATTTCAATCTCGCGGCCGTGCGACTTGAGCACGAGCCGTTGTCTTCCATTGCCCGGCAGCAGCCGGACACGAACCCAGTACGGCTGGAAGGAGGCACGGCGCCGTCCGGGCAGCCATTGCACTTCCAGCTTGTCGCCTTCCACCACGATTCGCTCGCCGTGGCCACCCGCACGCCAGGCCAGGCTCAGCAGCGATGCCACAGCCACCGACTCCAGCAGCGCGAAGACCGGGGCGAACACATTGCCCTGCCACGCACAGATCCAGGCGACCGAGATCGACAGGGCAGCCAGCGACCATGACAACCGATGCAGACCACGCCTGCTTAGCGCACGGTTCGGCCGGAGCCAAACAACGCGCGGCAAGCCAGTGATGGCTGGGCGGAGCACGACCATGGGAGCACCTGTCCCTCGGAACAGCGGAATGATAGGCCGGTGGGGGTATGACCGGCAAGGTTGACGTGGCTTTGGAGCGATGCGGGGAACCATGCGACGTGCGGCAATTTGCCTCAAGCGGCGAATTCAAGCCGCCCCGGCGCGGGCGGCCGGCATAAGCGGCCGGCCGCGGCCGGCGCGTACAATGCGCGGCTGATCCCGTCCCTATTGAAGCACCCCACGCCGTGAACGAACCCATCCTGAGCGTCGACCTGCCCGGCACCGCCAGCCCTGCCCGCGCCCGCATCACCGCGGCCTGGCTTCGCGACGAAACCGAGGCCGTGAACGACCTGCTGGCCCAGGCCACCTTGCCGCCGCTGGAGCGCGAACAGGTGATCGACGTCGCCGCGGGCCTGGTGACCCGGGTCCGCGCCCGCGCCAAGGACCAATCAGCCGTCGAAAGCTTCATGCGCCAGTACGATCTTTCTTCCGAGGAAGGCGTGTTGCTGATGTGCGTGGCCGAGGCCCTGCTGCGCATCCCGGACAAGACCACCGCCGACAAACTCATCCGCGACAAGCTCGGCGAGGCCAACTGGAAGAAACACCTGGGCCAGAGCGAGTCGGTGTTCGTCAACGCCTCCACCTGGGGGCTGATGCTCACCGGCCACCTGGTGAACCTGGCCGAGGAAACCCGCCACGACTTCACCAGCGCCCTGCGCCGCCTGGTCGGCAGGGCCGGCGAGCCGGTGATCCGCCTGGCCGTGCGCCAGGCCATGCGCATCATGGGCCATCAGTTCGTGATGGGCCGCACCATCGCCGAGGCGCTGGATCGTTCGGCTGAAAAAGAACACGCCGTCTATCGCTATTCCTACGACATGCTGGGCGAGTCGGCGCTGACGCAAGAAACTGCGGAGCGCTACCAGCAGGATTACCGCGACGCGATCAACGCCATCGGCTCGCGCGGGCCCTTCCCCAACAATCTGGAAGCCCCCTCGATCTCGGTCAAGCTTTCCGCGCTTCATCCGCGTTACGAAGTGGCCAACCGCGATCGCGCCCATCGCGAGCTCACCGAGAAGCTGCTCGAGCTCTCGCAGCTGGCGATGAAGAACGGCATCGCACTCT
>NZ_DATHFX010000320.1:0-3982 GCF_035317885.1 Pinirhizobacter sp. | reverse complement strand
ACGCACATCCTGGCGGAGCGGTTGAGCGCACGCGAGGTCTGGGTGGGTGCCGATTTCCGTTTCGGCCACGGCCGCAGGGGCGATTTCGCCATGCTCGAAAGCATGGGCAGGCAACTGGGGTTTACCGCCCATGCCTTGCCGCCGGTCGAGATCGACGGGGAGCGCGTGTCGTCCTCACGCGTCCGTGCGCTGCTGGCCGAAGGCCGCTTCGCCGCGGCCGCTCCGCTGCTGGGGCGGCCGTTCGTGATCGAGGGCCATGTGGAACACGGCAACAAGCTGGGCCGCACCCTTGGGTATCCCACCGCGAACATCCATCTTCGCAAGCGGGTCAGTCCGATCCAGGGCATTTTTTCCGTACGCATCGGCGTGGGCGACGGACCGTGCAGCTGGCCTGGCGTGGCGAGCCTTGGCGTGCGGCCCACGGTGAACAGCGTGGCCGAGCCCTTGCTCGAGGCGCACCTGTTCGATTTTGCCGGCGACCTTTATGGGCGCCGCATGGCCGTGGAGTTCGTCACCAAGCTTCGCGACGAGCAGAAGTTCGCCGACCTCGACACCCTCACCGTACAAATGAAACTTGACGAGACCCACGCGCGCCAGGCGCTGGGCATGAATCCCATCCTCGTCGACGCATGACGATCCTTTCGCATCACCGGTTGCCGACATGAGCCAGGACTACAAGAACACGATCAACCTGCCGCAGACGGATTTCCCGATGCGCGGCGACCTGCCCAAGCGCGAGCCGGGCTGGCTGGCGCATTGGGAGAAGGTCGGTCGCTACCAGCAGATCCAGGCCAAGACCGCCCATCGCGACCGTGTGTTCGTGCTGCACGACGGCCCGCCCTACGCCAACGGCGTGATCCACCTTGGCCACGCGGTGAACAAGGTGCTCAAGGACGTCGTGGTCAAGTCCAAGCTGCTGGCCGGCAACCGGTCGCCGTACGTGCCCGGCTGGGACTGCCACGGATTGCCGATCGAAATTGCCATCGAGAAGAAATTCGGCAAGGTCGGCGACAAACTCGATGCCGTCGCCTACCGGCAGAAGTGCCGGGAATATGCCCTCGAACAGATCGACCTGCAGCGCGTGGACTTCAAGCGCCTGGGTGTGCTGGGCGATTGGGAACATCCCTATCGCACCCTCGATGCCAAGTACGAAGCCGACATGCTGCGCGCGCTGGCACGCATCGTTTCCAACGGGCACGTGGTGCGCGGCGCAAAGCCCGTGTACTGGTGCTTCGACTGCGGCTCGGCGTTGGCCGAGGCGGAGATCGAATACGCCGATAAGACATCCCCCGCGGTCGATGTCGCTTATGCCGCCATCGAGCCGAAGTCGCTGGCGGCGAAGTTCGGCGTGGCATCGGGCGACGCCATCGTCGCCGTTCCCATCTGGACCACCACGCCGTGGACGCTGCCGTCGAGCCAGGCCGTGGCCCTCGGGCCCGAGATTCCTTACGTGCTGGTAGAAGGCCCGGCAGTCGATGGCCGCCGCCTGCTATTGGTGCTGGCCGAGGCGCTGGCCGAGAAAGCCCTGGCGCGTTATGGCGCAAGCGATGTGCGCACGCTCGGCCGCGTCCAGGGTGCGGTGCTTGAGAACGAACTACTGCACCACCCGTTCTACGACCGCAAGCTACCGGTGGTCATGGGGGAGCACGTTTCGGATGAAGACGGCACCGGCGCCGTGCACACCTCCCCGGACCACGGCGCGGAAGACTTCGCGGTGGGGCAGGGCTATGGCATCGGTCCGCTCAACTATGTCGATGGTCGCGGCGTGTATCGCGCCGACGTGCCGCCTTTCGGCAGCCTCGTGCTCGCCGGCCAGCATATCTGGAAGGCTAACGACCTCATCGTCGAGGCGCTGCGTGGCACCGGCATGCTGCTGGCCTCGGCCAAGCTCACGCATAGCTATCCGCATTGCTGGCGCCACAAGACCTCACCGGTGATCTTCCGCGCCACGCCGCAGTGGTTCATCTCGATGGAGCAGGCCGATCTTCGCCGTACGGCGCTGGATTCGATCAAGCAGGTGCGCTGGATCCCCGGCTGGGGCGAAGAGCGCATCTCGGGCATGATTGCCGGCCGCCCGGACTGGTGCATCTCGCGCCAGCGCACCTGGGGCGTGCCGATCGCGCTATTCGTGGACAAGGCCACGCACGAGCCCCACCCGCGCAGCGTGGAACTGCTCGAGGAGGTCGCCAAGCGGGTGGAAGTGGGCGGCATCGATGCCTGGTTCGCGCTCGACGCGCATGACCTTCTGGGCCACGAGGCCGACCGCTACGAGAAAGTCACCGACGTCCTGGACGTCTGGTTCGATTCGGGTGTCAGCCACTTCGCCGTTGTCGGTGCGCGTCCGGAACTGCAGGCGGGCGGAGCCAGCGATTACAAGGTGATGTACCTGGAAGGCAGCGACCAGCACCGTGGCTGGTTCCATTCCTCATTGTTGACCTCTGCCGCCATCCACGGCCGCGCACCCTACGAGGAAGTGCTCACGCACGGCTTCACCGTCGATGCCCAGGGCCGCAAGATGTCCAAGTCGCTCGGCAACGGCATCGAGCCGCAGGACATCATGAAGACCATGGGCGCGGACATCCTGCGCCTGTGGATCTGCAGCACCGACTATCGCAACGAGATGTCGCTGTCGGACGAGATCCTCAAGCGCGTGGCCGATACCTATCGCCGCATCCGCAATACGGCGCGCTTCCTGCTGGGCAACCTCGAGGGCTTCGACCCGGCGCAGCACCTCTTGCCGACGGCCGATTGCCTGCCGCTGGACCAGTGGGCGATCCAGGCCTGCGTGGACACCCAGCAGGCCGTGGTTGCCGCCTATGATCGCTACGACTTCCCGGAAGTCGTGCAACGCGTGCAGAACTACTGCACCAACGAGCTGGGCGCGCTGTACCTGGATATAACAAAAGACCGCCTCTACACGATGCCTACGGCGAGCACCGGCCGCCGCAGCGCGCAGAGCGCGATGTACCACATCCTGGAATCGCTTGTGCGCTGGCTGGCGCCAATGACCAGCTTCACCGCCGAGGAAATCTGGGCATCGATGCAGGGCGAGCGCAGCGAATCGGTACTGTTCGAGACCTGGTATGAAGGCCTGGAAGGGCTGCAGGCAACGCCTGGGCAACGTCGCTACTGGACGGACCTGCTTGCCATCCGCGACAGCGCCTCGCGCGTGCTCGAGGGCATGCGCAAGGCCGGTGACATCGGCGCGTCGCTGGAAGCGCAGGTGGATGTATTCCTGGACGACGCACTGCTGGCCCGCTACACCCCCGCCGCCGGCGAACTCCGCTTCGTTTTCATCACCTCCGAACTGACCCTCGCGCCGCTCACCGCCAAGCCTGCCCATGCCGTGAAGGTGGAACTGGCTGAGGGCGAGGCGTGGCTGACGGCGAGCGTGCGCACGGCCTCCAAGTGCATCCGCTGCTGGCACCTTCGCGATGATGTGGGCGTGCACCCTGACCATCCGGAGATCTGCGGCCGCTGCGTTGAAAACGTCACAGGCTCCGGCGAGGTGCGTCAGTGGTTCTGAGGACGGGCAAACCGGCCAGCGCCCTGTCGTGGCTGTGGCTGTCGCTGGTGGTGGTGGTGCTGGACCAGATCACCAAGTTCTGGGCGCTCGACGCGCTGGCCCCGGCAGGCTTGCCACACCCGGTGATCCCGGGTTTCCTGAACTGGACGCTGGCCTTCAACACCGGCGCGGCCTTCAGCTTCCTGGCCACCGGTTCCGGCTGGCAGCGCTGGTTCTTCGTGCTGCTGGCGGTGGTGATAAGCATTGCCCTGGCCACATGGCTGAAGAAAACCCCCCGCGCCGACTGGAAATCGGCCCTGCCGCTGGCGCTGGTGATCGGCGGGGCGGTGGGCAACCTGATCGACCGCCTGCACGCGGCCCAGGTGACCGACTTCATCGAGGTGTATTGGCGTAGCTATTACTACCCGGTATTTAACGTGGCCGACTGCGCCATTTCCGTGGGTGCGGTGCTGCTGG
>NZ_DATHFX010000319.1:0-6823 GCF_035317885.1 Pinirhizobacter sp. | reverse complement strand
CGATGCCCGCGGTGCGTTGGCCTCGTCGGGCATCGTGGCCGTCGGCTTGACGCTGCTGATCGCGCCATGGCTTACCGGCATGGCCGTGGCCAGCGGTCGCGCCGCGCGTCCGCTGTCGTTCGGCGGACTGATCCAGGGCGGTTTCGTCGAGTACGGCCGGATGTTCCGCGTGGCGTTGTGGAGCCTGGTTCCCTACGCGGTGGCCATTGCCGTGCACATGGCCATGACGCACTACGCGGAGAACCGCGGCGATGATGCGGTACTTCAATCGGTGGCCGACAGCGCGGACCGCATGGCACTGATCGTATCGCTGGTGGTCTTCGCCATCATGCAGGCCATCGTGGAATCGATGCGCGCGCAGTACGTGGCGGATCTCGGCCTGCGCTCGGCCACGCGCGCGTTCGGGCGCTCATTGCGCCAGATCGTGCGCCGGCCGCTGACCACCTTGCTGGTGTACCTGGTGATCACCGCCATTGGCCTGGGCGTGGCCGCGGTCATTGCCTATGTCCGCATCCGCACACCCGCGCTGGGTGCATGGGGGTTCATCCTGGCCTTCGTACTGGTGCAGGTGGGCGTAATGGCCACCGCCTGGATGCACATTGCGCGAATCTACTCACTGGCCATGGTGGCGCGTTCGATGGTGTTCCGCCGGCGCCGTCCGGGCTAGCGTCAAAGGCGGGCGAGGACGACCTCGCCCGCGCCTTCGAGCAGGCCGCGTTCGCCTTCGCTCGCCAACTGCATGAACATGCCCGCCTCCAGGCTGAAGATGTCCGTGCCCCGCTGCACCGTGGCATGGCCGGTAATGCACAGTACGATCCAGCCGAAACCGCCGGGCAGCATCATCGAGCCGGCCAGCGGGCGCGCCACCAGCATGCCCTCTGTATCGCCGCGCAACATCAGGTTGACCGCGCGCGTGGGGTTTTCCGGAAGACGGCAATAGGGCGGCGTGCCGCCATCGAAGCGAACGACCTCCAGCCGCCGGGCTTCCACCTCGCGCTCGTCGAAGGCAAGTATCACCGGCGCATCGAGCACGGTGAACTCCCGGCGCACGCCTGGAAAATTCGAGAACGGACCTTCGACGCGGATGTCGGCGACGCTCAGCCGCCAGTTCCAGGGTGAAGCGTCGGTCGCGACTTCCGTCGTGCTGCCCCCGCCATTGCTCCAGGGGATGGATTCAAGCTCGCTGAAGTGGCGCGGGGCGGCGAAGATCATCCGGCAGCTTGCCGGCTCATTCGGTGCGGGGCGTAATAGGCAAACAGGTGCGTGTGGCCGCCGAGGAATTCGATGTTGTCCACCAGCTCCCCGCCAAGGCGTTCGGCGACATGGTCGCTGGCCTCGTTGCCGATGCGCACCAGGCTGATCACCCGCTGCACGTGCATCTGGTTGAAGGCGAACTGCAGCGCCGCCTCGCCTGCCTCGGTGGCATAGCCGTGGTGGCGGAACTCGGGTTTGAGCATCCAGCCAAGCTCAAGGTCGGGCCAGCCTTCCGGGCACATCAGGCCCGCGCGGCCGACGAACTGCCCGGTGTCTTTCAGTTCCATCGCCCACATACCGCAGTCGCGCAAGGTCCAGTGGCCGAGCAGCATCGCCATCGAGCGCCAGGCATTCATGCGGTCCAGCGGTTGGCCATCGCCCACCCAGCGGGTGCTTTCAGGATCCGCAAGCATCGCGGCGTAGTCGTTGAAGTGCGCCTCGGTGAGTGCGGTGAGGCGCAGACGGGCAGTTTCAAGGGTGGGAATGAGCATGGGAGTGTCGATGGATGGATCAGCCGAGCAGGCGGGCCAGGGCGTGGGTGGTTTCGGCAAGGCTCGCAGGCCAGGGCAAGCCGATTATTTTCCCACCAGTGGCGCTGTCGATAAAGGCCTCTTCCTCGCCCGGTGGCAGGAGATGGCGGTAGTCCACGGTGATTTCCGTCCCGGCGGGGAGGTTTTCAAGGGCGAAAACGAAGCCCAGGTGCCACAGGCCGGTAGGCGTAAAGCTGTGATTAACAAAACATTCGTCGGGCCAGTCGGGGCTTAGCGTGTAGCGGTCCTCGAACCAGCGGGCCATGGCGTGTCGTTGGGCCGCAAGTTCTTCCGACGCGTCGATTTGCCCCAGGGCATAGGTGGTGTCAATGGCGTCGGGCGCCAGCATCACCCGGCCGGCAACAAGGTCTTCGTCGAGGAAAAGGCCATTTCCGGCTCCCTCGATGGGCGACGGTGCCACCCGGTAACGCACGAGAATCATCGGGCCCCTCGGCTCCTTGTCGGCCTGGCCGCAGGAAAAAGCCGCGGCGCGGGCGGAGTGTGGTCCCCCGCGCCGCGCCGCGCAAGCCGCCCCCCCCGGGTCGGCCACTAGCCCCCCTTGGCGGCGCCTTTCTTCGATGACGCTTCGACCTGGATGAATTCGCGGTTTTTTTCCACCATGGCCTTGCCGATGCCCTTGACCGAGGTGAGGTCGTCCGCGGCGCGGAACGGGCCATGTTGCTCACGCCACTCGACGATGGCCTGGGCGCGCGCGATACCGACGCCGTCCAGCGACTGCGCGAGCGTGGGGGCGTCGGCCTTGTTGATATCCACGGGGGTGCCGGCGAATACCGCCGGGGCAAACAGGAGAAGGCTGGCAAGGATGCTGCGTTGCATCGTTAAAGGATCCGTGAGCGGGCACCGGATTGGTGCGCGATCACTATGCGCGGCCGCGGCGCGTCCCGAGCAGCCGTGCAGGGCGCGCGAAAGGGTGGTCCCGGGGTCGTTTCCGGTGTGGTCCCACGCCTCGGTTACAATAACCTACTCTTTTTCCAGGGCCTGCCCTCAGTGGATACATCGCGCATCAGCTCTTTCATCGGTGACCTGTGGGACGCCGAAATCGTCCCGCAACTGGTGCAATACATCCGCATCCCGAACAAGTCGCCGATGTTCGACGCAAAATGGGCCGAGCACGGCTACATGGACGACGCCGTGCGCCTGATGGAAACCTGGGCGCGTGGCAAGCTTGCCGCGTGGCCGGATGCCACGCTGGAAGTGGTGCGCCTGGAAGGCCGCACGCCGCTGATCTACATCGAAGTTCCGGGGCAGGGAGACGACACCGTCGTGCTCTACGGCCACCTGGACAAGCAGCCGGAGATGACCGGCTGGTCGGACGGCCTGGGCCCGTGGGAGCCTGTATTGCGCGGCGACCGCCTGTACGGCCGCGGTGGCGCGGACGACGGCTATGCCATCTTCGGGTCAATCGCCGCCTTGCTGGCGCTGCGCGAGCAGGGCGTGCCGCATGCACGCTGCGTGATCATGATCGAGGCCTGCGAGGAATCGGGCAGCTACGATCTTCCTTATTACGTCGACCACCTGGCCCCGCGGATCGGTAACCCGTCGCTGGTGGTGTGCCTGGATTCCGGCTGTGGCAATTACGACCAGCTGTGGCTTACCACCAGCCTGCGCGGCATGACGGGCGGCAACCTCACCGTGCAGGTACTCGAAGAAGGCGTGCACTCAGGCGATGCCTCCGGCGTGGTGCCCTCAAGCTTCCGCATCCTGCGCCAGTTGCTCTCACGCCTGGAAGACCAGGACACAGGCCGGATCATTCCCGACGAGCTCTACGTCGACATTCCCGACGAGCGCCGCGAACAGGCCCGTCGTTCGGCCGAATTGCTAGGCAACGACATTTTCGACAAGTTCCCGTTCGTCGAAGGCATGAAACCGGTGACCGGCGACCTCACCGAGTTGGTGCTCAACCGCACGTGGCGCCCGCAGTTGGCGGTGACCGGTGCCGGTGGCATGCCGGCCCTGGACAGCGCCGGCAACGTGTTGCGGCCCAGGACGGCGGTCAAGCTGAGCCTGCGCGTACCGCCGACGCTTTCCGGCGCCAAGGCGGGCGCGTTCCTCAAGCAGTTGCTGGAAAAAGACCCGCCCTATGGCGCACGCGTCACCTTTGCGCTGGAGAAAGACGGCAGCGGCTGGAATGCCCCGCAGCTTTCGCCCTGGCTTGCCGATGCGGTGTCGAAGGCCTCCGAAAACTATTTCGGTGCTCCCGCGGCCTACATGGGCGAGGGCGGCAGCATTCCCTTCATGGGCATGCTGGGCGAGAAATTCCCCAAGGCGCAGTTCCTGATCACCGGTGTCCTCGGTCCGCACTCCAACGCCCATGGCCCCAACGAGTTCCTGCACATTCCCACCGGCAAGCGGGTGAGCATGGTGGTGGCGGACGTGGTGGCACGCCAATACGCCGAGGGTGCCAGCGGATGACCGACCCGGCGCCTTCGGACCTTGCCGCACGCTGGCAAGCGGTGCGTGGGCGCGTGGACCAGGCCTGCCGGGACGCCGGGCGAATGCCTGGCGAGGTGAACATCCTGCCGGTAAGCAAAACCTTCGATGCCGCCGTGGTTCGCGAAGCGGCGGGCCTGGGACTGAAGCGCTTCGGCGAGAACAAGGTGCAGGAGATCCGCGCCAAGGCCGCCGACCTTGGCGACCTTCAGTTGGAGTGGGTGGTGATCGGCCACCTGCAGACCAACAAGGCGCGCGATGTTGCCCGGCTGGCCTCCGAGGTCCAGTCGCTCGATCGCATTGAACTGGCCCACGAACTCGACCGCCGCCTGCAGGCGGAAGGGCGGGGCATCGATGTGCTGGTGCAAGTGAAGACCTCGCCGGAGGAAGCGAAAACCGGCGTGTCGCCCGAATCGCTGCCCAGTCTGCTGCACGAACTCAACGCCTGCGCCAGCCTGCGCCTGCGTGGCCTGATGACCATGGCCATCGCCTCGGACGACCCGGCGGCGGTGCGTGGCTGCTTCCACCGGCTGCGCCGGTTGCGAGAGGCGTGCCGGCAATCGGGACACGAGCTGGACCGGCTGTCGATGGGCATGAGCGGCGACTTTGCCCTGGCCATCGCCGAAGGCGCTACGGAAGTCCGGATCGGCAGCGCCATATTCGGCTCCCGAACCTGAATCAGCTTGCTTTCATTCATAAAATTAATATTGCCCGGGCTATTTGCTATATCCCTTGGCCTAGCACCGTATCGAACTGTGATGAACCGCAACTGCTGAAAAACTTTCGTAAATGTTGTGGAGAATTAACTCGTTTCGAACATATTCACAAAAATGCTTTGGTACTTTCACTGCTCTTTCACGGTTGGGTGCCTTCTGGCGCCCTCAGCAGAAGACAGGAAAAGCCCTTGGCAAACAAGCATCTACACCGCAAATTAGGGTTCGCGCTACTGCTTTGCCTGCCTGCCGCTTCCGTCTTTGCCACCGACTCCGTTGACACCTCCCTTGTCCGTCCCGCCGCCGCGCTGATGTCCGGCCTTTCGGTTTATGCGCCCGGTCCTGCCCTTGCCCAGGCCGCTTTCGGCACGTCCGACACCGCACCGGTTGCCGCCGCGAAGGGCGATGTGAAGCCGGGCACGGTCGAAGCCCTGGCCATGCTCGATGAAGACGAAGACATGCCCACCGAGGGCGTCGCCTTCGATTCGTCCTCGGTCACCGGCAACGATCCACGCCATGTCCTGCTGCAGCTGGCCATGAAGCTGCGCGACATCCGCTACCGCCGCGGCGGCGATACACCGTCCACCGGCTTCGACTGCTCCGGCTTCGTCCGCTATGTGTTCAGCCATAGCCTGGGCCTGGACCTCCCGGCCAACTCCGGTTCACAGTTCGCCGCCGGCCTGAAGGTCGACCGCAGCGACATGAAGCCCGGCGACCTCGTCTTCTTCCGCATCCGTGGCAAGCGCGTATCCCACGTGGGCATCTACATCGCCAACGGCCAGTTCATCCATTCGCCGTCCACCGGCAAGACAGTGCGCGTGGACAGCCTGCAGGAAGCCTATTGGTCGCGTCGTTTCGCCGGTGCCAAGCGCCCGGACGGCATCGCCCGCATCTGATTACAGTCCATCCTCTTGGATGTTCCGAAACGGTCCGCTCGCGGACCGTTTTTTTTTTGATGTTGTTTCGCGGCGCGCGCCTGCCGATACTGCGGGCATGACCCTCCGCGTCCTCCTGCCGATGCTTGCCGTGGCCGCCCTCGCGGGCTGCGCCACGCCTTCCACCTTCCACGGCGACCAGGCGCACCCGGCGACGACGACGGGCTGGGTGGATACGCGGCTTTACTTCGGCCTGGGTGCAGCAGGCGGCAACCTCGGCGTGGGCGAAGATGCTTGGCGGGCCTTCCTCGATGCCGAAGTGACGCCGCGCTTCCCCGACGGGCTGTCGGTGCTCGACGTGTACGGGCAATGGCAGGATGCGGGCGCGGCCGAGCCAGAGCGCCTGCGTTCGAAGATGCTGGTGATCGACTACCCCGACACCAAGGACAACCGGGCGAAGATCGAGGCGATCCGCAGCGCATGGAAGGCCAGGACCGGCGACAAATCGGTACTTCGCGTGACCACGCCCGCCCAGGTGTCGTTCTGAGCCCGCCGCGCGCCTGGTTCCGTACCGGCGACCTCAACGGTGTGCTCGGGTTGATCGTCGACAACCTGTCGATCCTGGCTTTTCTTTCCACCGCCTTGATCGTGATCTTCGGATTTCCGGCGGATATTGTCTTCGGACGGATGTTTCCGGGTACGGCGCTGGGCGTGTTGCTGGGGAACCTGGCCTATACCGTGATGGCCCGGCGCCTGGCCGCGCGCACTGGGCGCGATGACGTCACCGCGATGCCTTTGGGCCTGGATGCTCCCACCAGCATCGCCATGCCCCTGGTGGTGCTGGGGCCGGCCTACCAGGGCTATCTGCACGCGGGCATGTCCGCACATGACGCCGGCATCGCCACCTGGCACCTGGGCATGGCGAGCCTGGTGGTGATGGGCGTGCTCAAGTTCGTGTTGTCGTTTCCCGGCGACATCGTCCAGCGCTGGGTGCCACGTG
>NZ_DATHFX010000318.1:0-3755 GCF_035317885.1 Pinirhizobacter sp. | reverse complement strand
CGTATCCCAACATCGCCCCGCCACAGGTGACGGTCAACGCCACCTACCCGGGCGCGTCGGCGGACACCACCGAGAAGACGGTCACCCAGGTGATCGAGCAGCAGCTGACGGGTATTGACCACCTGTTGTACTTCTCCTCGTCGTCCAGTTCCGCGGGCACGGCAAGCATCACGCTGACCTTCCAGACCGGTACCGACCCTGACATCGCGCAGGTGCAGGTGCAGAACAAGGTCTCGCTGGCCACACCCCGCCTGCCTACGGAAGTCACCCAACAGGGCGTGGTGGTGGCGAAGTCGAATCCCGACTTCCTGATGTTCCTGGCGTTGACCTCCGACAACCCTGACATCGACAACGCCCGCCTGAACGACATCGTCGCCGCGCAGGTCAACGAGCAGGTGGGTCGTATTTCAGGCGTAGGTTCCACTCGCCAGATCGGCGCCGAATACGCCATGCGTGTGTGGCTCAACCCCGACAAGCTGCAGGGTTATGGCCTTTCCGCCAGCCAGGTGCAGCAAGCCATCGCCAACCAGAACGTGCAGTTTGCCGCAGGTGCCCTCGGTTCGGATCCAGCCAGCGATGGCCAGGGCTTCAGCGCCACCGTGTCAGCCGAGGGCCGCTTCTCCAGCCCCGAGCAGTTCGGCCAGATCATCCTGCGCGCCAATCCCGACGGTACCTCGGTCAAGCTTAGCGACGTGGCCAAGATCAACTTCGGCGGCCAGACCTACGGCCTCGGTTCCACGCTCGATGGCAAGCCTTCCGGCGCGCTGGGCGTGCAGCTGTTGCCCGGCGCCAACGCGCTGGATGTGGCCACCGCGGTGCGCGGCAAGATGGCCGAGCTTGCCAAGAGCTTCCCGCCGGGCGTGACCTGGCAGGCGCCCTACGACTCCACGCCGTTCGTGCGCATCTCGATCAAGGAAGTGATCGAGACGCTGATCATCGCCATCGTGCTGGTGTTCGGCGTGATGTTGCTGTTCCTGCAGAATATCCGCGCCACCATTATCCCCACGCTGGTGATCCCGGTGGCGTTGCTGGGCACCTTCGCAGGCCTCCTGGCGCTGGGCTTCACCGTCAACCAGCTCACACTGTTCGGCATGGTGCTGGCGATCGGCATCGTGGTGGACGATGCGATCGTGGTGAACGAGAACGTCGAACGCATCATGACGGAAGAAAACCTCGAGCCGAGGGAAGCCACGCGCAAGGCCATGGGCCAGATCACCGGCGCCGTGGTGGCCATCACGGTGGTGCTGGCGGCGGTGTTCGTGCCGTCGGCCTTCCAGGCCGGCGCCTCGGGCGTGATCTACAAGCAGTTCGCGCTCACCATTGCCGTATCGATGGGCTTCTCCGCCTTCCTGGCGCTGTCGTTCACGCCGGCGCTGTGCGCTTCGATCCTCAAGCCCACGCATCACCACAAGAAGAACTTCGTCTATCGCGGCTTCAACGTCGCGTTCGACAAGGTCAATAACATTTACCGGGGCCACATCGGTGGCGCGGTGAAGAGCGCGCCGATGTGGATGGGCGTGTTCCTGGTGATCTGCCTGCTGTGCGGCTGGTTGTTCAGCCGCCTGCCGACCAGCTTCGTGCCCAGCGAGGACCAGGGTTTCGCCCTGGCCATTGTCTCGCTGCCGCCCGGGGCGTCGTTGCAGCGCACGCAGAACGTGATGACGCAGATCCGCGAAAAGCTGCACGGCAACCCCAACGTCGACCGCATCTTCCAGATCTCCGGCTTCAGCTTCGTCGGTTCGGGTGAAAACACCGGCATGGCATTCATCCGCCTGAAGGACTGGGCCGATCGAAAGACCACCGCGGATGAATTCATCCAGCAAGCCAACGGCATCCTGCATGGCATCCGCGACGCCCAGATCTTCGTGGTGAACCTGCCGACCATCCGCGGCCTGTCCCAGTTCGGCGGCATCGACATGTGGCTGCAGGCCCGCGCCGGCCAGAGCCGCGACGAGCTCACCGCGGCACGCAATACCGTGCTGGGCGCCGCCATGCAGGACCCGAACATGGTGGCGGTGCGTCCGAACACGCTCGAAGACGCTCCGCAGATCCAGCTCACCGTCGATCGCACCCAGGCGCAGTCGATGGGCCTGTCGGTCAGCGATGTCTATACCGCCGTCCAGCTCACCCTGGCCCCGGTGTACATCAACGACTTCTCCTATGCCGGCCGCGTCAAGCGCGTGCTGATGCAGGCAGACACGCCCTACCGCATGGGTCCGGATGCCTTCGGCCACATCTTCACGCCGAGCACCCTGGCCACCACCACCAGCACCACGTCCACCGGCTCCACCCAGGCAACGCCGCTGATGGTGCCGTTGTCGAACGTGGTGTCGACGAAGTGGCAGATGGCATCCCCCGCCCTTAGCCGCTACAACGGTTATTCCGCGGTGGAGATCGTCGGCAGCGAGGCCCCGGGCCATTCCACCGGCCAGGCCATGAATGCGCTGTCGGGGATTGTGGATTCGAAGCTTCCGCCCACCTTCGGCTACGACTGGACAGGCCAGTCCTACCAGGAAATCCTCTCGGGCAACTCGGCAACGCTGCTCATGATCCTGTCGATCCTGATCGTGTTCCTGTGCCTTGCCGCGCTGTACGAGAGCTGGTCGATCCCGGTGTCGGTGTTGCTGGTGGTTCCCTTGGGCATGCTGGGCACCGTGGTGTTCTCCATGCTCCGCGGCATGCCCAACGACATCTACTTCAAGATCGGCTTGATCACCGTGATCGGCCTGGCGGCGAAGAACGCGATCCTGATCATCGAGTTCGCGGTGGAACAACAGGCCCAGGGCAAGACCCTGCGCGAGGCGACCATCGAAGCCTCGCACCTGCGCCTTCGCCCCATCCTGATGACGTCGATTGCCTTCATCCTTGGCGTGTTCCCGCTGTTCGTCTCTTCCGGTGCCGGCGCCAACTCCCGCCACTCCATCGGCACGGGCGTGATCGGCGGCATGCTGTTCGCCACCTTCCTGGGCCTGCTGCTGATCCCGGTGTTCTACGTCAGCGTGCGCCGCCTGCTGGGCGACAAGCTCGACGAGGTATCGCACAAACTGCCGCATTCCCGCGACCACACGGACCACGGCGACGACGGCCACGGCGGCGGCAAGGGCCCGAACGACCCGCACGCACCAAACGTCGGCGACACCAACCACCTGGATCCCGGCCCCCGAGTCTGATCCCACGCGGCACCTTCGAACCCCGGCCCAGGCCGGGGTTTTTTTTCCGCTCACCTTCGGCATCGCGCTTGAACTCGGCGCTCGGATGTGGTCGCAGGAGCCGGGGGCCATCAGCCTCGTCGCTCCGGTTTCACCGTCGCTTGGGGGAAGAGGCCGCTGCGCGGCATTGTTTTGATGGCTGCGCCCCGGCGCGCCCGCGTTGCGGGCGGGGGTTTTCGAGGCGGCCTGCGGCCTTCGCGAAAACGGCCGGCCAGGGCCGGCCCCCTGCGGGCCTTTTCCGCCCGCATCGCTCGGTTCCACAAGTCGCCGACGAGGCTGATGGCCCCCGGCTCTAGACACGTCCGAGGCGCGCTGACGGGAGAGCTGTGCGGCGGATGCGGTGCGGACCGTTAGGCAGCATGTGGCGGCTGTCGAGTAGCGTGGCCTTGCCGAGCTCTCCCCTCGCGAACCTCACCGTCCGGGCGTGGTGGGGAGTGCCGGCGGGGCCCAGCGGCGCTCCGTGCGAAGGCGAAGGGCTTCGGACGGGTCAGGCCCGAAGGGGGCCGGCCATGGACGGCCGGCCGTTTTCGTTGAGCCAGGATGGCG
>NZ_DATHFX010000317.1:0-11443 GCF_035317885.1 Pinirhizobacter sp. | reverse complement strand
TGCAGGACAACCCGGCCGCGTCCGGCACGGCTGGCGCTCCGGCGTCCTCCGGCACCGCCGCGGCTCCCGCAGCCTCAGGCACCGCGGCGGCCCCCGCAGCCTCCGGCACCGCGCCGACGCAGCAGTAAGCGTCAAGCGCATGCTGCGAAAGAAAGGCTCCTCCGGGAGCCTTTCTTTTGCCCGGATGAACTTGCCGGTGCCTGTGTGTTCTTAGGACAGTAACCTGCAGTGTTACATTCGCGCTCAAACCAGGGGCCAGACGCGTCGCATGATCGAAACCGACCAGCTCACCCGTTGCTACGGCAGCCTTACCGCCGTCGACGCGTTGACCTTGCGGGCAGAGCCTGGCCAGGTGCTGGGCCTGCTGGGCCCCAATGGCGCAGGCAAGTCCACCGCCATGCGCATGATCGCAGGGTTCCTGACGCCTACGTCGGGTACGGCCCGCGTGTGCGGTTTCGACGTGCGCACGCAACCGCGCCAGGCGCGCGCGGCGTTGGGGTATCTGCCTGAAGGGGCCCCCAGCTATGGCGAGATGACGGTGCGTGAATTCCTCACCTTCGTCGCCCGCGTGCGCGGCATGACGGCCGATGTCATTTTTCGCCGCTTCGACGTAGTGGTGGGCCGCCTGCAGCTGGATGAAGTACTGGACGCCACCATCGCCACGCTTTCGAAGGGGTTGCGCCGCCGCGTCGGACTGGCCCAGGCCATCCTGCACGACCCTCCGGTGCTGATGCTCGATGAACCGACCGACGGACTGGACCCGAACCAGAAGCATGCCGTGCGCGCGCTCATCGACGCCATGGCCCGCGAGCGCACGATCCTGATCTCCACCCACCTGCTGGAAGAAGTGCACGCGTTGTGCAATCGCGTGGCGATCATCGCCAACGGGCGGTTGCTGGCCGATGCCACGCCGGCGGAACTGGAGGCCCGTTCGCGCTACCACGGCGCGGTGTCGTTCAGCGCGCCCGGCAGCGGCGTGTCGCAGGAGATGCTTGGCCGCTTGCCGGATGTCGCCTCGGTGGAAGTGGATCCGCTCGACGGCCGCGTTACCGTCTTCCCGCGCGAAGGCAAGGCGATCATGGAAGAAGTACAGCAGCTGCTGCGCATGCAGAACCTCGCCGTGACCGAAATCCAGCTCGAACGTGGACGCCTGGACGAAGTGTTCCGGCAGATCACCTCCGGTGCGAGGGCCGCATGAGCGCCATCATCGCCGTCGCCCGCCGGGAACTGGGCAGTTACTTCTCCACCCCGCTGGCCTACGTGTTCCTGGTGATCTTCCTGGTGCTGGCGGGATTGCTCACCTTCTACGCCGGCGATTTCTACGATCGCAACCTTGCGGACCTGCAGCCCTTCTTCGCCATGCATCCATGGCTGTACCTGGTGCTGGTGCCGGCGGTGGCCATGCCGCTGTGGGCCGAGGAATCGCGCAGCGGCACCATCGAGCTGCTACTGACCATGCCGTTGTCCACCACGCAGGCGATGCTGGGCAAGTTCTTTGCGGCCTGGGCTTTCGTCGCCATCGCGCTGGTGCTGACATTCCCGATCTGGATCACGGTCAATTACCTGGGTCGTCCGGACAACGGCGTGATCCTGGCAAGTTACCTCGGCAGCTGGCTGATGGCCGGCGCATTCCTGGCCATCGGCATCTGCATGTCGGCGGCCACGTCCAGCCAGATCATCGCCTTCCTGCTTACCGCCAGCGTCTGCTTCCTGTTGCTGTTGGCCGGGCAGTCACAGGTGCTTGATTTCTTCCAGGACGCGGTATCGCCGCGTTTGCTCGGTGCACTGTTCTACATGTCGATCACCCGGCATTCGGAGGCGATCGCGCGCGGCGTGCTGGATTTCCGCGATGTCATCTATTTCGTGGCGACGATCCTGGCATGGCTGACGGCCGGCGTGATCCTGCTCGATTACCGGCCGGCGCGATGAAGCTGATGCACCTGATCGCCAACCGGCGCCTGCGGGTATGGTTGGGCCTCATCGCCCTGGCCGCGCTGTTCATCCTGGTGGTCCTGGTCAGTGGAAGGACCATGCGCACGGCACGGATGGACCTTACCGCCGATCACCTCTACACGCTTACGCCGGGCACGCTCAGCATCATCGACAGCGTGGAGCAGCCGATCCAGCTCACTGTGTATTTCTCCGACCACGCCACGCGCAACCTGCCGCAGATCCGCAGCTACGAGCAGCGCGTGCGCGAAATGCTGCGCGAGGTCACCGCGCGCAGCCACGGGCGCATCCGCCTGCGGGTAGTCGATCCGGTGCCTTATTCCGACGATGAGGACACCGCCGAAGGTGCCGGCCTGAACGCCATGAGCGGCGGCAGCAACGGCGAGCGCGTGTTCTTTGGCCTGGTGGGCCGGCGCCTGGCCGATACCGCGGTGAACGACACGTTGTCCCTGCCGTATTTCGATCCGGCCCGGGAGGCTTTCCTCGAATACGACGTGGCCAAGCTTGTGTATGAACTCAGCGGCCGCACGCGCCCGGTGATCGGCGTGATGTCGAGCCTGCCGGTCAACGGCAATCCGCTGATCGGTGAAGAGCCCTGGACGGTGGTGCGGCAGATGCGCCAGTTGTTCGACGTGCGGATGATCGACGCAAGCAGCCTGAAGGCGATCGACCCGGCGATCAAGGTGATGATCCTGATCCATCCCAAGCACCTGGGCGACGAAGCGCTCTATGCGTTGGACCAATATGTGCTCCGCGGCGGCCGCCTGCTGGTATTCGTCGATCCCCTTGCCGAGATGGACAATGCGCCCTTCGTCGACGCCAACGGCGTGGCCGACGACCACCAGTCGTCGTTGCCGCGGCTGTTCGCCGCCTGGGGCGTCGACTACAACGCCGACCAGGTGGTGCTGGACCGGAGCCAGTCGTTGCCGATCGAACTGGGCGGCCTGAGCGTCAACCATCCGGCGATGATGTGGCTGGGTGCGCAGAACCTCAGCCATGACGACGTCGTCACCGCCAGCCTGCAGCGGGTGGCCGTGTCCACCGCCGGGCACTTCGAGCTTGCCCGGGACAGCGACAGCACCCTGCTTCCGCTGATCCAGAGTTCCAACGAGGCGATGCTGGCACCGGTTACGCGGGTGCGCGATGCCGGCGGTGATCCATCGACGCTGCTCATCAACTACACCCCGGGCGACGAACACTACGTGCTGGCCGCGCGCGTGCGCGGTACGTTCCACACCGCCTTCCCCGAACGGCACGAGCAAGGCCACCTGGACCACGCCGCCGCCCCCAACGAGGTGCTGCTGGTGGCCGACACGGACCTGCTTTCCGATCGCCTGTGGCTGGAGACGCAGAACGTGCTGGGGCCGCAAGTGGTGCAGGCCTTCGCCAATAACGGCGATTTTGTTTCCAACCTGGTGGATAACCTCAGCGGTTCGTCGGCGCTGCTATCGATCCGCGGACGAGCCGGTTCCCAGCGGCCGTTCACGCGGGTGGAGGGATTGCGCGCGGAGGCCGACCAGAAATACCTGACCAAGAAGCGGGAGCTGGAGCGCGAACTGTTCGAGACCCAGCGCCGGGTGGCCGAACTGCAGCCGGGCAAGGGTGGTACCGCCAGCGCCGAGCAGAAGCACGAACTTGAGAAATTCCTGCAGCGGAAGCTTGCCATCAGCAAGGAACTGCGCGACGTGCAGCACCAGCTCAATGCCGAGATCGACGCATTGGGCCTGCGGGTTAAATTCGTCAACATCGTGCTGGTGCCGGCCCTGGTGGCGCTGGCAGGTTTGCTCTATGGCTGGCGCCGGGGGCGCCGTACCCGCCGCCGGAACTAGGGCAATCGGTCGCATCGCCGCGGCGCAGCGTGCCGCAGGCGCTATCCTTGGGCAGCCGCATGCGGTTGCCAGGCCCGCGAGGAGACACCCGACGTGATGAAGTGGATCGATCCCTGGGAATTTTCCTGGACGTTCCTCGTGCTGTTCGTCGGCGCCGCGGTGCTATACCTGCGCGGCACCCGCCATCGCCGTCCGTCGGCCTCGCGCCAGGTGTCGTTCTGGACGGGCATGGCGCTGTTCTACTTCGCCATGCACACCTATTTCGACTACTACGCCGAGCATGAATTCTTCATGCATCGGATCCAGCAGGTATTGCTGCACCACCTGGCGCCATTGCTGGTGATTGCCAGTTACCCGGGCACGGTACTGCGCGAGGGTTTGCCCGTGCGTGCGCGGGCCCTCCTGCGGCGGCTGGAGGCGTCCTTGCCCTTCCGGGCGGTGTACGCGCTGCTGCTCAATCCCACTTTCGTCACGCTGTCCTTCGTGGCACTGATCCTGGTCTGGCTGATCCCGTCGATGCAGACACTGGCCATGCTGGACTGGCGCATCTACCGCGCCATGAACTGGTCCATGGTGTTCAGCGGCCTGGCGTATTGGTGGCTGGTGCTCGATCACCGCCCGCATCCGCCCGGACGTATGACGGCCGGCATCCGCGTGCTGTCGCCGGCATTGACCATGACACCGCAGATCGTTGCCGGCGCCATCGTCACCTTCTCCAGGACCGACCTCTACCCGATCTTCGAGATCTGCGGGCGCGCGTTTTCGATGAATGTGCTTACCGGCCAGCTGATCGGTGGCGTGATCATGTGGGTGCCCGCGGCGATCATCGAGTCGATCGGCGGCCTGCTGGCACTGCGGCAATGGTTGCGATTGTCGCGCTCCGGACGCCTGCCACGGCGTACCGTGGTGGCGCGCGTGGCCCGCAGGGCGCCCAACGCGGGGTAGGGCGTTCAATTCCGGTGGCGCTGGGAATGGCCTTCCGAACGCGCTACAGGGCGTTGGCGGGCCGTGCCTGGAAGGTGACGTCCTTGTGGCTTCCGTCGGAGAAGCCCAATGTAAGCACCACGGTATCGCCCGGCACTACGGCGGGCTTGGCGTGCATCAGCATCAGGTGGTACGCGCCGGGTGAAAGTCTGGCGCTGCCGTGGGCGGGAATCTCGAGCTTGTCGACCGTTTCCATGCGACCCATGCCGCCCTCGGTGCTGCTGCGGTGGAGCATTGCCTGGCCGTAGCGGGTGCTTGATGCGCCGGTGAGTGCCACGGCGTGGTCGCTTGCGTTGGTGAAATTGACAAAGGCTCCGGCGGGCAGGTCGCCCGGCAGCACGCGGATCCAGGCATTGCTTGCGGTGACCGCATCCGCGTCGCCGGCGACGGCGGTACCTGCGATCAGCAGCCAGCCCGCGGCAACCACGGCGGCAAGCAGGGAAGGGCGGGACGTCATGCCTTGGCTCCAAGGTCGATCAACAGGGAAAGGTCGTGCACCATGTCATCCTGCGAGGCGGAAGGCGTGGCAAGCAGGCGTGCCTTGCCGTCGCGGTCGAAAAGGTAGATGGCCGAACTGTGGCTGACGTCGTATGCGCCATCGCCCTTGTCCGGTTCGCGTGTGTAGGCCGAGCGCAGGCGCTTGGCCAGGGCCTCGATGTCCTTGTCCGGCCCGACCAGGCCCACGGCACGCTTGTCAAACGCGTTGACATACGCGTGCATGGTTTGCGGCGTGTCCCGGGCCGGGTCGACGCTGACGAACAGGATGCTTACGTTGTCGGCTTTCCCGCCCAGCCGCTGCATGACCACGTGCAGTTGGGCCAGGGTGAGCGGACAGACGTCGGGACAGTGCGTGTAGCCGAAATACACTAAAAGCACCTTGCCCCGGTAGTCGGCGTCGGTGACGGACTTGCCGTTGTCGTCGGTGAGCTTGAACGCGAGGTCGGGCAGATGGCCGCTGACGTCCGTCAGCCGCCACGCCGGTTGTGCGTCACGGTGGCAACCCGCCAGAAGGGCGAGGGTGAATCCGAGGGCCAGCACCCAGGCCCGTGGCAACTTCATGCGAAACTCCGCCCTTGCGATCCGATGAAGGATACGCCATGGCATCCCGGCCATGGCCAAGGAACCTGCCCCTATGCGACAACCTGTCCCCATTTCACTGGCTGTCCTGGTAGCCGTGGCCGGCGCCAGTGGCGTCATCTGCGGCGCCTTCGGCGCGCATGCGTTGCGCGGCGTCGTGGACGACCATGCCCTGGATATCTGGCGCACGGGCGTTGATTACCACTTGTGGCACGCGCTGGCGCTGGGCGTGGCCCTGGCGGGCGGAGCGGGGCCTTGGCGCACCGCGGCTGCCTGGCTCTTCTTCGCAGGCGTGGTGCTGTTCAGCGGCAGCCTGTACGCGCTGGCGCTTGGGGCGCCGCGGCTCATCGGCGTGGTGACGCCCTTCGGCGGCGTGGCCTTCATCGCCGGCTGGATCGCACTGGCGGTATCGATGAAAGCCCGGGCCGACCACACATAGCTTATGCGTCGGCCGGATCGTCGGGGGCTTTCATCCGGCCGCTCTTGCGCAAGGCCTCGCGCAGGACATACTCGATCTGTGCATTGAGGCTGCGCAATTCGTCGTCGGACCAACGCTGCATGGCCTCAAGGACCACGGCGCTGACCCGCAACGGATAGGCTTTTTTCTCCGACGCCACCGGACTAGCCGTACAGCGTGCCGGTGTTCACCACCGGCTGCGTCGAGCGGTCGCCGCACAGTACGACCAGCAGGTTCGACACCATCGCCGCCTTGCGCTCTTCATCCAGTTCCACCACGCCCTGCAGGCGCAACTGGTCCAGGGCCATCGCCACCATGCCTACGGCGCCCTCGACGATGCGGCTGCGCGCCGCGACGATGGCGCTGGCCTGCTGCCGCTGCAACATGGCCTGGGCGATTTCCTGCGCGTAGGCGAGGTGGCTGATGCGCGCCTCGATCACCTGCACGCCGGCCTTTTGCAAACGGGCCTCGATCTGTTCACGAAGGTGGTTGTTGATCTCGTCACCGTGGCTGCGCAGGGACGGCGTGCCATCGTCGTGCGTGTCGTAGGCATAGCTCTGGGCCATCTGGCGCAGGGCCGATTCAGTCTGGATGTGCACGAAATTCTCGTAGTCATCCACGCAGAACACGGCTTCGGCGGTGTCCACCACCTGCCACACCACCACCGAGGCGATCTCGATCGGGTTGCCGTTCTTGTCGTTGACCTTCAGCCGGCCGCTTTCGAAGTTGCGCACCCGCAGGCTTACCGGGCGGCGGCTGTAGAACGGGTTGGTCCAGCGAAGGCCCTCGATGCGCGCGGTGCCTGCGTACTTGCCGAACAACTGCATCAACTGGCCCTGGTTGGGTTGCACCTGGAACAGGCCCTTGCCCAGGAACGCGACCAGCGCGAAAACCACCATGCCAGCCACGGGCTGCATGGGCATGGCTGGCGTGGTGGCTCCATGGATGATGAGGCTCCCCGCCACGATGGCGAGCAGCAGCAAGCCGATGACCACCGGGATCCCGGCGACGGAAAACGAAGTACGTTCGTTCATGGTGGTTTTCTCCCTTTGTGGGAGAATTTGATATCAAAACGATATCAGATGCAAGTGCCCTTAGCGCATGCCGCTGCCCGAGGGCGCCGCCGGCGCGGAATCGGCGATCGGCATGGTGTCCATGATCCCGTCCAGCGGCGTGGCGCGGTCGATGCGGATGTTGCCCAGGAGCGCCATGGCCGTATAGAACTTCCATGGGTCGCCGTTACCGGTGGCCAGCGCAATGTGCGTGCTGTCGAAGCGGCGCAGTGCCGCGTCGTAGCTGCGCCAGCGTCCTTCGACCCAGGCCTGCATCCATGCATGGGGCACGAACACGCGTGAAGCCCCGCCGTAACGGGTGGCGTAGACCACGCCGGTGACCACCCGCGCAGGGATGCCCAGCGAGCGGGCCAGGGCCGTCAGCAGCACCGCGTTTTCCGTGCAGTCGCCATGGCCGCTGCGCAGGGCTTCGAGCGCCGAAGCATAGCCCACGTCCAGGCCGTGGCTGTCGATGTGCTCGGACACGAATGTCCGCAGGCGCCGCATGCGCTGCAGGTTGGAGCCGGCCTCGCCCACTGCGGCAAGCGCCGCGGCATGCAGTTCCGGCGATGTCGATTGCAGCCAGGCGTTGGCGGCGGTGTCGTCATCGGTGGGTGGCGCCTCGTTGCCGCGCTTGCCCACGCCGATATCCAGGGCATAGAGGTCGGTGCCAATCTGGGTGACCGATTGCTCGTCGGTCTGGATCAGCTCGCCCCGGGCGCTGCCGGTAACCTTCACCAGGTAGCGCATCGGCGTTTCGCGGAGGTTTTGCGTCATCGGCCGCGGCGCATCGATCATCGCCAGGCGCAGCACGTCGATATCCTGGTCCGGCGCCATCGCGCAGGCACGGTCGCAGGCCACCATTTCCATGTGGAAGCCCAGGAAAGGTGTCATGCCGCGCCTGACGTAGGCCTGGTCGTCGACCCAGAGGTCCATCACCTGTTCACCGCGTGTCAGGTGCAGGGTTTGCCGAAGGTGGTGAAGGCGCTCGCGGCCGCCGGGCAGGTCCACCATCTCCGGGCCGATCACGTCCATCGCCACGTCGATGGCCGAACGGGAATTCGGGTCGAAATTGCGCATGGTGTAGCGCGTGCCGGGAATGAACCCGCGGGCAAGCATGGTGCGCCGCTGGCCTTCCGCCAGCTGTGCGCCGGAGGGCCAGCCAAGCGTGTCCTGCTGCACCTGTCCGCCCACGCTGGTGGTGACATCGAACAGGCCATCGGCGCGGCGCGATCCATGGCTGCCGCTGGTGACCTTGGACATGCCGGTTTCGGTACTGAAGGCCAGCGGCTGCGCAACGGTGTCCTCCACGGCCGTGGTGGTGGAGGACAACGCCAGCGGCTGTCCGGCCCGCGAAATGCGGATGGCCAGTGCCTGGCGGGTGGTGAGGGTGTCGCCTTCGTGGTTGCGGGCGATCTCCATATGGCCGATCTTGCGGCCATCGAGCAGCACACTCATCCAGGTGTCCTGCGCGTAGAGCGCGGGACTCAGGCACACCAGTACAACGACTATCAAACCGCGTCGCATGGCCATGGCTTTCACCGGATTTTCGTGGGGACGTGGTTGCACTTAACTCCCGCCAAGGCTGCGCGTCAATAGCCACTTCAGTGGCTTGGCAAAGGCCAATCCCGGGCCGGCCCGTTAGAATGGCCAGGACCTGCACCGGAGTTGCCGATGAAGCCCTTTGCCACCCCCCATTCCCCGCATGCCTTGCGCGTGCTTTTGCTCGGTTCCGGGGAGCTGGGCAAGGAAGTCGCCATCGAGTTGCAACGCCTTGCGGTGGAAGTGATCGCCGTGGATCGCTACGCGAACGCACCGGCGATGCAGGTGGCCCACCGCAGCCATGTGATCGACATGCTCGATGGCGCGGCATTGCGCGCGGTGATCGAGGAAGAGAACCCGGACCTGGTGGTGCCGGAGATCGAAGCCATCCATACGCCCACCCTGGTGGAGCTTGAAAAACAGGGCCTGAAAGTTATCCCCACCGCGCGCGCGGCATGGCTCACCATGGACCGCGAAGGCATCCGCCGCCTTGCCGCCGAGGAACTGGAGCTGCCCACCTCGCCCTACCGTTTTTGCAGCACGCGCGAGGAATATCTTGAAGCGGTCCAGGCACTGGGCACGCCATGCGTGGTGAAGCCGGTGATGAGTTCGTCGGGCAAGGGGCAGAGCGTGGTGCGTACACCTGCCGATGCCGATGCCTCGTGGGAGTACGCGCAGTCCGGTGGCCGCGCGGGCAAGGGGCGGGTGATCGTCGAGGGTTTCATCGATTTCGATTATGAGATCACCCTGCTTACCGTGCGCCACGCCGCAGGCGTTGCCTATTGCGCGCCGATCGGCCATCGCCAGGAAGACGGCGACTACCGCGAGTCGTGGCAGCCGCAGGCGATGAGCCCGAGGGCACTGGCCGAGGCGCAGCGCCAGGCCGGGGCGATCACCGGCGCGCTGGGTGGTTGGGGTGTGTTCGGCGTGGAATTCTTCGTGCGGGGCGACGAGGTGATCTTCTCCGAAGTAAGCCCGCGGCCCCATGACACGGGTCTTGTCACCCTCATTTCCCAGGACCTCTCCGAGTTCGCGCTGCATGCGCGCGCGATCCTCGGCCTGCCGGTGCCGGCGATCCGGCTTTATGGCCCGGCCGCTTCCTGTGCGGTGCTGGTGGAGGGCGACGGTGTCGCGCCGCGCTACCACGGCATCGCCCAGGCGCTGGCGGAGCCCGATACGATGGTCCGCATCTTCGGCAAGCCCGAGGTCCATGGCCGCCGCCGCATGGCCGTTACCCTGGCGCGTGGCGACACCCCGGAAGATGCCCGCGACAAGGCGGTGCGCGCGGCAGGCTCGATCAAGGTCGAGCTCTAGCCCGCCATTCAACGTCGACGGACAATGGGGGTCAGAGTGAATACTCTGACCCCTAACGCATAGGCGCCACCCCCAGGAAAGCGAGCATGGAACAGGTCGGATTCGCACATTGGCTTATCGTGGTGGTGGAGGTTGCCGCTGCCGCCATCCTGCTTGCCATGGCCCTGCTGGTGATGGTCATTGCCGTCACCTGGGTGGTCGACCGCAACCAGACCGCCAACGCGGTGTTGCGCAACTATCCGGTGATCGGGCACTTCCGCTACGGCTTCCTGAAACTCGGCGAATTCTTCCGGCAGTACCTCTTCGCCATGGACCGCGAGGAAATGCCCTTCAACCGGGCTGAACGCACGTGGGTGTACCGGGCGGCGAAGAACGTGGAAAACACCGTGGCTTTCGGTTCCACGCGCGACCTGCGTGCCGAAGGCGTGCCTTTCTTCGTCAACGCACCGTTTCCGGAACTTGACGTCGGGCACGTGGAGCCACGGCCGACCACCATTGGGCCGTATGCGCGCGAGCCTTATTCCCATGCGGCGTTCTTCAATATCTCGGCCATGAGCTTCGGAGCGTTGTCCGCCCCGGCGGTCAGTGCCCTGTCACGCGGCGCGGCCAAGGCCGGCATCTGGATGGACACCGGCGAGGGCGGCCTGGCGCCTTATCACCTTGAAGGCGGCTGCGACATCATCTTCGAGATCGGCACCGCCAAGTACGGCGTGCGCAACGCCCAGGGCTTGCTCGATGACCAGCGCCTGCTCGAGGTGTGCGCGCACAACCAGGTGAAGATGGTTTCCATCAAGCTGGGCCAGGGCGCCAAGCCGGGCCTGGGCGGACTGTTGCCGGGAAGCAAGGTGACACCCGAGATCGCCGCCATCCGCGGTATTCCCGTGGGCCAGGATTCACAGAGCCCGAACCGGCACATCGACATCGGCAGTGTTGTGCAGCTGATGGATGCCATTACCCATATCCGTGACCTTACCGGCAAGCCCGTGGGCTTCAAGGCGGTACTCGGCGACGTCGACTGGATTCGTGAGCTGTGCGACGAGATCTGGAAACGCGGCATCGAAAGCGCGCCTGACTTCATCATCGTGGACGGGTCCGAAGGCGGCACGGGCGCGGCGCCGCAAACCCTGATGGAAGGCGTCGGCCTGCCGTTGCACGAATCATTGCCTGCGCTGGTGGACGTGTTGCTGGCCAAGCAACTGCGCGAACGGATCAAGGTGGTGTGTTCGGGTAAATGCATT
>NZ_DATHFX010000316.1:0-2217 GCF_035317885.1 Pinirhizobacter sp. | reverse complement strand
AGGGCGATGCTCACCCCCAACGCCTTGATCTTGCGCAACGTCTCGATGGCGCGTTCGGGTTCGCTCAGGAAAGCGCTCTCGGTCAGCTCAAGCTCCAGGTAGCGTGGCTCCATGCCGGTTTCGTCCAGCACATCACGCACCAGGCCAATGAGGTCGTCATGGGCCAGCTGGAACGCCGACAGGTTCACCGCCATGCATACCGGATGGCCCATGATCGAGGAAATCGCCGCCTGGTCGCGGCACGCCTTGCGCAACACCCAACGGCCGACGTTGACGATGGAGCCGGTTTCCTCCAGCAGGGGAACAAGCACGTTGGGGCGGCTGAGCTCACCTGGCCCCGAAGGCCAGCGCAACAGGGCCTCGACACCGAATACCTCCGATTGCACGCCGCGGTGTTGGGTCTGGTAGTGCAATTCCAGTTCGTCGTAGAGGGCTTCCTCGGTAAGGCGCGACACCACCGCCAACCTCGCCAGCGCCGTATCGTGCAGTGCGGCCGAATAACGACGCCATGTGTGACGCCCCATCCGTTTGGCGTGGTACATCGCGGTGTCGGCGTTGCGGATCAAGGTGCCGGCATCGTCGCCATCTACACCTAAGTAAGCCACGCCGATGCTGCAGGACAGGTGCTGTTGCATGCCGGCGACCATCAACGGCCGTTCGATCGCGGCCTTGAGCGCGGGGATCACGGGGGGAATGATGCCGTCCGCTTCGTTGCACGGAACCACGGCGACGAACTCGTCACCGCCGAAGCGCGCCACATATCCGCTTGGTCCCACCGCCTGGCGCAGGCTGGAACTTACCTGGCGCAGCACTTCATCACCCACCAGGTGGCCCAGCGCGTCGTTGATGTACTTGAAATGATCCAGGTCGATGAACAGCAGCATCAACTGCCGTGAATCTTCCAGGGCCTGCATGATCATGGCCGAGACGGCATCGTGCAGGGCGCGACGGTTGGGCAGGCCGGTCAGTTCGTCGTGCATCGCCTGGTAGTTGAGCTTCTGCTCGTAGTGCCGCTGGTCGGTGACGTCGCGGATGATCACCTGTACGCCGCTGCCGATCGCATCGCGGTACAACGACACGGACAGTTCCGCTTCGAAGGGCTGCCGTCCAGGCGGCGATACCCGGGCATCGATGCGCGTCGCGGCCAGGTCCGGCGCGTCCAGTATGTGGCGCAGGTCACCGTCGATGTACTGGTCGACCGATGCGCCGACCAATTGCCCGGCCGCACCGAGCTGTTCCTCGGCCAGGAGGTTGGCGTAGGCGATGTTGCCGTTGCGCAACAACAGCAAGGGCAGCGGCATATGCGCAAGCAGCCCATGATACGACTCCTCGCTCTCGGCCAGTGCCGCCCGCGTGGCCACGATGGCGGTTTGGTCCATCATGCCGCCGATGGTACGCACGGCCTTCCCGTTATCGTCGCGCAAGGCGTAGGCGCGGCCGAACACGTCGGCATAGCTGCCGTCCTTGCGCCGCAGGCGATAAGCACCGGCCCAGGTCACGCCGGACCCGGCGAAGAAAGCGTTCAAGCCGCCGACGATGCGCTCGCGGTCCTCCGGATGCACGCGCGAACACCAGGCCTCGAAGCCGTTGTCATCTTTGCGCGCATAACCAAAGCCGGTGTAGAACGCCTCGCTCCACCATGCATCGCCGGTAACCAGGTCCATGTCGAACACCGCGTCGTTGGTGGCCCGGGCAAGCATCTGGAAACGTGCGTTGCTCGATGCCAGTTCCCTCTCGGCGGCCACTTTCCCGGTGAAGTCCATGCCAACCACCAGTTGCGCCGCACGGCCGGCGAACTCGATCTGCGAACCGGAACAGCGCATGTGTACAAGGCGGCCGTCGCGATCATGGTGCAGTGAGATGGGGTTGGCACGATCGCCGGCATCGGGCTTGTCCACCGCGCGTTCGGGCTGCGGCGGTTCGGATGTCGGCCGAAGATCCTCGATGCGCAGGCGGAGGAAATCCTCGCGTTCGTAGCCGTACGTCGCCACCGCGGCATCGTTGACGGCAAGGATCGCGTGCGACTGCATGTCGAACACCCAGGCGGGCAATGGACTGTGGTCGAACAGGAAGCGGTACTGCGATTCGCTCTCGCGCAGGCGCGCCTGGGTATGGCGCAGCGTGGTCACCTCGCGGATGGTTCCCTCGATCCGGCGTTGCCCGGGCCCGTCGCCCTGGCGCCGCGCACGCAAGTGCATGAATGCGGTGTCGCCATTG
>NZ_DATHFX010000315.1:0-5138 GCF_035317885.1 Pinirhizobacter sp. | reverse complement strand
CGCGCGCGGGCTTGCCAGTTCACTTTCGCATCGTCGCCCACCACCACGTCGAGCCAATACGAAGGCGTGGTTTCCACCCGCTCGGCCATGCGGGCCGGGAAGCCCAGGGCCACCACTTCGTCGCGGCGCTTGCGGGCGTTCTCCTGGGCGTTGAACACGCCCAGGGCAATGGAGTTGGGTTCGGGTCCGGCCGGCACCACGAAGTAATCCTTCACGTTCTTCGCCGCCAGCCGCCGGGCCATGTCGTTGGCCTTCTCGCGCGAATCCATCGGCGGCAGGAACACACGCCAACCGTGGGACACGCTGGCGGTTTCCTGCCGGGTACGGCTTCGAATCACCAAGGGCCCCAGCGCACTGCGCGCGGCGCGCGAATCCACATCGCTGGCAAACGGGCCCAGCGCCACGCAACGGAAGGTACGGCGCTGCGGCGGTTCAATGGGCGGTGGCAGCACGCCGGCAGGCGCAGGTGTCTGCTGGCCGATGGGTGGGCGGCCCCTCGTCGATGCCGTCGCCACCCCCAGCTTGCCCGGCACCGCGGAGGGCGGCGAAGCGCTCGATGCGGGAATCGGCACCGATGCCATCGGCGACACGGGGAGCGGCGCGGCGGCCGACGCCGGTACAGCCAGCGTCGCCGGCTGCGTTTCAGCCACCAGTTTCAGCCGCGGCACGCCTTCGTCAGTGACATCGCCGATGAAGTGTCCGCCGCCACCGAACAGCAGCCACGCGGCCACGGCGATGTTCAACGCGATCAGTAACACGAAGATCAGGCGAGGCAGCATCGGATAAAGGTATTGCCCATCCCCGGAAAACAAAACCCCCGCCGCGGGCGGGGGGAGAAGCCTGGTGCCGGCACCCGGATTCGAACTGGGGACCTACCGCTTACAAGGCGGTTGCTCTACCAACTGAGCTATGCCGGCGCAGCCCGCGATTTTAACCTGAAGCCGGGGATGTGGCGAGCAGGGTCTCACCATCGGTGGCGCAGGCGGCAAGTCCAAGCAGCACGGCATCGGGGGCGTGCTCGGTGGCAAGGGCGACCAGGGCCGCCAGCGCCTGGCCATCGCCGCCGCCCACCAGCACCCTGGGATGGCCGCCGAGCCGGGGCGCCATGCGCGCGGTGAAGCGCTCCACCAGGGCCGCCGCCGCGTGCCAGCAGCCGGCGAAGAGACCGTCGGCGGTGTTGTCGGCGGCGTCGACCACCTGGCCCACGACATCGGGCTTCACCCTGGCGGTGGCGCCCAGCACCGACTGGTACATCAACTGCGCACCCGGGGCGATCAAACCGCCCAGGTGGCTGCCGTCGGCGGCCAGTGCGTCCAGGGTAAGGGCCGTGCCGGCGCTCACCAGGATGCACGGCGCGCGGCCGGAGCGATACGCGTCGACCATGGCCAGGAAGCGGTCCACGCCAAGTCGGGCGGGTTCTGCATAGGCATTGCGCACGCCGCACGCCTGGGCCGGCGTACGTAGCCATTGCAGGGGGCGGTCGAAGGCGGCGACGGCTGCTTCATCCACCATCGCCTCGCGCACGCTGTCCACCACCGAGGCCGCCACCACGCGATCAGGACGTGGCCAATCCGCCCATGCCGAGGCCAGCGCGAAGGCCGCCGAGTCGTCCCAGGCAACCACGCCCCGCTGGACAAGCGTGCTGCCATCGAACAGCGCGCACTTCGCCCGCGTATTGCCCAGGTGCAGAACCGCAATCACGTGCGCCGCACCGAGACGTCGGCACTGTCCACGCGTTTCAAATCGCTTCCCACGCGTACCATCAGCGCGCCGCGGCCATCGATGCCGGCGCCCACGCCATGGAATTCACCCTGCGCGCCGATCACGCGCAGGGGTTGGCCGGCGAGGAGATCGAAGGTGGCGTAGTCATCGACGAAGGCGGCGAAGCCCTCGCGCTCGAAGCGCTCGAGCCCCGACACCAACCGGGTGATCAGTGCCGCCGCCATCAGGTTGCGGTCCGGTGGCTCACCGCCGCAGAGCGCGGCGACATCGGTGACCGGTTGCGCCGCTTCCTCGCGGAGGGCATCGGGCACCCGCATGTTCAAGCCGATGCCGATCACGGCCGTGCACGGCCCCTGGAATTCCCCGGAAAGCTCCACCAGCACGCCGGCGAGCTTGGCATCGGCGGCAAGTATGTCGTTGGGCCATTTCAGGCCCGCCGTACGGATACCCATGTCTTCCAGGGCGTGCAGCACCATGACGCCGATGGCCAGGGAAAGCCCGGAAAGCCGGGCAAATCCCGCATCGAAGTGCTTGGCCACGGACAGGTAGATGTTCAATCCCGGCGGCGAGATCCAGGACTTGCCGCGCCGGCCGCGGCCGGCCGTCTGCGCTTCGGCCATGACGATGCTCAAATCCGGCACGTCCGGCAGGCGGCGCTGCAACTCGCTGGAGGTGGAGTCGAGCTCCCAGTGCACTTCCAGGCCGCCCAGGCGCTGCCGGGCCACCACGGGAAGCTCGCCGCGAATGGTGGCCTCCTCGAGCAACTGGACGGGCCACGGCAGGCGGTAGCCGCCGCCGACCCGGGCCTCGATCGGCAGGCCGCGCTGGCGGAGGGTCTCGACCTGTTTCCAGATCGCCGCGCGGGTCACGCCCACCGTTCGCGCAAGGACGGCGCCGGATACGGGTTGGCCGGGCGCCAGGGCGCCGAGCACGGCTGGTGTGAGCATCGTGGGTGGAGTCCGCAGGCCAGTGGGCGGTACGTCGGGGAGGCGCCATCATCGCGCATTCGGCGGTTTTCGTGGGGCACTGGCAGGCCTGGCAGGTTTCTGCGAGTATCGAAGGCTCCCCGGGGAGACAGGGGTATTGCCATGCATACCAGGTTCCTTCAGTACAGCTCTCTAGCGCTAGGCCTCCTGGCCTGCGGAGCCGTGGTGGCCTCTCCTGCCAACGGGACGTTCGCTACGTCCGCCGCGTCCACCTCCGGTGGAGATACCAGCCCGCATGGCGCGGGTGGCCAGGGCGGTTCCGTTCACAACCCCGACGATACCCCGGCCCGCAGCACCGCCGGATCCACGCATGCACCGGCACGTGTCGGCAGCGACCTCCCGGATGACGGTACCCGCGGCGACACAACCCCATCGTCGGCCAAGCCCGATGTCGGCTGGCCTGCCATGCTCCCGGGCTCGATCTGGTAATTCCCTAGCCGGGTGGCAGTACCACGGTGAACCTTGCCCCGCCGAATTCATCCGAGCGGTCGATGTGCATGGTGCCCTGGTAAGCCTTGACGATGTCCTGCACGATCGAAAGGCCGATGCCATGGCCTTTCACCCGCTCGTCGCCACGTACGCCCCGTTGCAGCACGCGCTCGATCTGCGCGTCGGCGATACCCGGACCATCGTCTTCCACCGCCATTGACAGTCCGGGACGGCCCCGCACCACGCCCTGGCGGGACTTCACCGTCAGCAACACGCGGTGATTGGCCCACTTGAAGGCATTTTCCAGCAGATTGCCCATCAGTTCGAGAAGATCGCCCTGCTCGCCATAGAAGGCGGCCTTTTCCTCGATCTCGAATTCGCACAGGACATTCTTCCCCGCGTAGACCTTCTCCAGGCTCTGCACGAGGTCTTCCGCATGTGCCGACACCATGACGGGCGTTGCGAAGATCTTGCGCCCCGACGTAGCCGCGCGGGACAGCTGGTAGGCCACGATCTCGTCCATCCGGCGCACCTGGTCCAGTACATCGGCGCGGGCCACGTCCACGCCTGCTTCCAGTTGCGAGCGGACCACCGCCAGGGGCGTTTTCAGGCTGTGCGCGAGGTCGGCCAGTGTGTTCTGGTAGCGGGTACGCTGGTCGCGCTCGGAATCGATGAAGGCATTCAGGCGCGCGGTAAGGCCCATCAACTCCACCGGATAAGGCCCTTCCAGGTGCTCGCGGTCGCCGCGCTCGATCAGCGCCAGGTCGCTGGACACCCGCCGCAACGGCAGCAGGCTCCAGCGCAACAGCAACAGCTGCAACATGATCAGCATCAGGCCAAGCGTTGCCAGCCACAGGAACTGCGTGCGGCGGTAGGCGCTTACCTGGCGCTCGAACTGGTCTTCGGTCTGGGCCGCGGTAAAGGTCAGGTGCACCGGCTTGCCGCCGTTCTGCGGGTCGATGTCCACGCCGTAGCTGTAGACATACAAGCGCCCCTCATGGGTATCAAGCGGCCCCTCGAACGTTTCAGTACCCATCGGCAGGCGGCGGGCGAATTCCATGTCGCCCAGCGCGGACGACGACTCCCATCGATAGCCGTCGTCGCCGCTGATCACGCCATACAGGCCCGATCCCGGACGGGAGAAATCAGGATGCGGCGGCGAGTCGGGCGGCGTCACCTTGCCGGCGCGCGTTACTTCGGTGCCGGTGATGAAGGCGATCACGTAGTTGTGCAGGCGATCGTGCATCGCTGACAGTTCGCTGGCGTAGTTCGCCTTGTTCTGCGCCAGCCAGGTGAGGCCGAGGAATGCGGCCAGCGCAAAGCCGGTCGCCAGTGCCGCGCGGGCGGCAAGCGACAGGGGCTTGTGTTCCATCACCCGCTCGATGAACTTCAGCACGCGCGGCTCTCCCGCCGAGCCTTGGGTTTTATTCCTCGTCCGCCTCGTTGCGAGGGATGGCAAAGCGGTAGCCACGACCACGTACCGTTTCGATCGGCTTCAGGGCACTGTCCGGATCGAGCTTGCGGCGCAGGCGGCCGATGAACACTTCAAGCACGTTCGAATCGCGATCGAAGTCCTGCTGGTAGATGTGCTCGGTGAGGTCGGCCTTGGACACCAGCTCGCCGGCATGCAGCATGAGGTATTCGAGCACCTTGTACTCGTAGCTGGTGAGGTCGACCTGGCGGCCGTCGGAGGTCACCGTCTGCGCCGTGGTATCGAGCTTGATCGGACCACAGGCCAGGATCGGCTTGGACCAACCGCTGGCACGGCGCACCAGGGCGTTGATGCGGGCCAGGAGCTCTTCGACGTGGAAGGGCTTGACCAGGTAGTCGTCGGCGCCGTGCTTGAGGCCCTCGACCTTGTCCTGCCAGCTGCCACGGGCGGTAAGGATCAGGATGGGATAACGCTGGCCGTGCTCACGCAGCGCCTTGACCAGGTCCATCCCCGAGAGCTTGGGCAGCCCCAGGTCGATGATGGCCAGGTCGAACGGCACTTCGCGGCCC
>NZ_DATHFX010000314.1:0-9086 GCF_035317885.1 Pinirhizobacter sp. | reverse complement strand
CATGACCGATGCGATCGTCGTGCAGCGTTACATTGAGGTCGAGAGTCGACTTTTGCGCGTCATGGCCGTGGTCAAGGTGCGCGCCAGCGCGCACTCGAACGAGTTGTGCGCGTATGAGATCCAGGAAGACGGCATCCACATCGGCACCATGCTTCCGCAGCAGGAAGGGTTGCTGGGTGGCCGGCCCACGCGAAAATCACGGCAGCCACTCTCATGAATGAGTCGCCTCCGGACCGTATGGCCGAGGCAAAAGAAGCCGAGATCATCGCGGCGGAAACTCATTTGGCATTCGAAGCGCGGGTCGCCCAGTTGATCGCTGCCAATGAAGCGCTAGTCCTTTCCTCGCTACGAATGCAAGACGAGGCTGATGCATCCGCGCAAGCCCTGAAAGCGCTATTCCTGTCCGTCGGAAAAGACACGGTCGAGCATGAGCACCACTATGCGCAGTTGCGCGACGCGAATGAGAAACTGGTTCTCGCCGCGCTCGATGCTCATCATTTGCTCGATGCCGCCGAACTTGCCCGGATCAGGCACGCCGACTTTCTCGCCGTGCTTGCCCACGAGTTACGCACGCCGCTGACGCCGATACGCATGGCTGCGTCGATGATCGATGAATCGCGCCTGGATGACCTGCCAAGGATGAAAGCCATCATCGAGCGGCAGGTGCTGCACATCACCCGCTTGCTGGTTGACGTGCTGGAGGTCTCGCGCGTCGGTGTCGGCAAGTTGCGGTTAACCAAAAAGATGGTGGATATCGCCGATATCCTTGAGCAAGCCATCCAAACGTGCGTGCCGGCCATGGATAAGCGCAATCAGCGTTTTCACTCGAACCTGTCGCCGACGCCCGTGATGATCCATGGCGACCCGGTGCGCCTTGCCCAGGTCTTCGTCAACCTGCTCGACAATGCCTCGAAGTACACACTCCAGGGCGGCGAGATCGAACTGGCCATGGCTGACACTGGCAATGCGTTGACCATAACGGTGATTGATAGCGGCATTGGCCTGACGACCGAGACATTGGCCACCATGTTCGATCCCTTCGTGCAAGATCCACAGGCCGTCGCATTCAATGGTGATGGCTTGGGTATCGGATTGACGGTCGTCCGTGAGTTGGTAGAGGCGCATGGCGGACATGTCACTGCCACGAGCGAAGGCATCGGAGAGGGGAGTCAATTCACGGTCTCACTCCCTCTCGGCGAGGGCTTCCCTACTTGCGAATCGGCGCCGTCGACCCGCGTACCACCAATTCCGGACTGAAGCCCTCATTGCTGATTTCGCCAGCAATGCCATGCGCCTCGCGCTCAAGCTCGGCGATCAACCGCCGCGTCGCATGCCGGCCGATGTCGGTGGTGGCCTGGCGCGCCGTGGTAAGCGCCGGCCAGCTTTGCTTGGAGAACGGGCTGTCCTCGAAGCCGGCGATGGACAGCTCCCAGGGTACGTCGATGCCGCCGGACTTCGCCGCCGCCAGCACGCCGGCGGCGATCTCGTCGTTTGAACCGAAGATGGCCGTGGGGCGGTGCTCGAGTGCCAGCAGTTTGCGCGCGCCGCGGAATCCATCATCGAAGGAATAATCACCCTCGACCACCAGCTCGTTATCCAGTGGCATGCCGTACGCGCGAAGCGCGTCTTCATAGCCCTGGTAGCGCTCCGGGCTGGAACGATGGTGCTTGCCGCCCCAGAGGAAACCGATGCGGTGGTGGCCCAGCTGGATCAGGTGCTCGGTGATGGCGTAGGCGGCATCGCGGTCGTCGACGAACACGCAGGGGTAGCCGTCCTTGGGATCCTTCCGCGCCGAGATGATCCGCACGAAGGGAATATTCTCCTTCGCCAGCGTTTCGATCAGCTCCTTCTGCTCGGACATCGGCGGCGCCAGCACCAGGCCCGCCAGGCGCGAACGGCGCACCAGTTCGCATAATTCCTCGACCAGGGTCGGCGAGGTGGAATCGCACGGATGGATCTGCAGGCCGAAACCGCGCTCGCGGCACACCGACAGCACGCCGTTCTGCATGCTGATCACGTAGTGCGCGTTGGGATTGTCGTACACCAGGCCAATGGCCCAGGCCCGCGTGCCGCGCAGGCTCCGGGCTGAAGGATCCGGCTGGTAGCCCAGGGCATCGATGGCGCGCTGGACCTTTTCCCGCGTGCGCTCGTGGACGGAAGGCTCGTTGTTGATCACCCGGGAGACGGTCTTGAGCGAAACGCCCGCCTTCTCGGCAACGTCCTTGATGGTCGGACTGCGCACCCGTTCTTCTCCGCCTTCATGATCCCGCCGCCCATCGTAGCGGATGGACGGCAGGGATAGCAGGGCCGGGGCCTTCCTGCGGGGCATGGTTCAGCCCAGTCGGTGCTGGCCGACCTTATGTCCCGCCAGGCCGAAATAGAGGATGTACAGGTAGCAGGGCACCATCAGTGCCGCGAACACCATCTGGAAATCGTGGTGCTGCTTCAGATACCCGAAGAGGGGCGGGATGATGCCGCCGCCGGCGATGCCCATGATCAGCAGCGCCGAACCGCGCTCGGTCAGGCCGCCCAGGCCACGGATGGCCAGCGGGAAGATCGCCGGCCACATCATGGCGTTGGCAAAGCCCAGCGCGGCCACGAAGCCTACCGATACGTAGCCCGTCGTAAGAGAGGCGCACAGTACGAACACCACGCCCAAGACCGCCGACAGTGCCAGGTAAGCGTGCTGGGTGATAACCCGCGGGATCAACACCAGGCCCGCCAGGTATCCGGCCAGCATGGCGAACAGCGTGAACGAGGTGAAGTGGCGCGTGGCCTCCAACGGCAGGCCCAGGCCCTGGCCGTAGGTGCCGATGGCGTCACCCGCCATCACTTCCACGCCCACGTACAGGAACAGGCACAGCACGCCCAGCCACAGGTGCGGGAAGCTGAAGATGCCGCCGTGCTGGTGGCCGATGGTGCGTTCGGTGTTGGCACCAGAGGGCTTGATCTCCGGCAGCGGCGAGCGCACCACCCAGATCGCCAGCAGCACCAGCAGGCCCGCCATCACCATGTAGGGCATGTGTACCTTGGCGGCGAAAGCATTGAGCAGGGCCTCGCGGCTGGCTGCGTCCGGCGCGGCGGTGACCTGGCTGCCGAAGTCGGCGATGTTGGACAGCACCAGCGCGCCGAATACGAAGGGCGCCAGCGCGCCGGCCACCTTGTTGCAGATACCCATGAAAGCGATGCGCTGCGCCGCGCTCTCGATCGGCCCCAGGATGCTGATGTATGGGTTGGAAGCCGTTTGCAGCAGCGAAAGCCCCGCGCCGATCACGAACAGGCCCGTGAGCGCACCGCCAAAGCTACGCATGGAAACGAACTCGCCGAAGGTGACCGCGCCGATTGCCATCACGAACAGGCCCAGTGCCATGCCCTTCTTCATGCCCGTGCGCTTCAACACGATCGAGGCCGGGATGGCCAGGAAGAAGTAGGACAGGTAAAACGCCGAGGGCACCAGGAAGGCGTAGAAGTCGTCGACCTGGAAGGCGAGCTTGACGAAGGTGATCAACGGGCCATTGAGCCAGGTGACGAAACCGAAGATGAAGAAGAGCACGCCGATGATGATCATCGGCAGCACGCTGGACTGGCGGGCCGGCAAGGCCTCTGGAATGGCGGACATGACTTGTACAACTCCCCGTCGTTCGGCCACGCGCGCAATGCGACGACACCGTTGTCCGCTTTATTGACCGGGCGGCGCAACGTTGTCAATCAGCGTTTGCCCCGGGCCCAGCCTGCCGCATGACTGACGGCATGGATCGCGACTATGTTTGCTGCGCCGCAGCACGAAATCCAGGCGGTAAAACACGGGTCTATGTATGGCCGATGTGAACATTCCCGGCAGCCAGGGACAGCCGATCGTGTTGCAACGCGTTAAGAAAAGCAGTCGGTCTAAGACTTTTTCCTCGTTGACAACGTTGTCATCACGAAGCCATATTGCGGACAAGCGCGGCGCCCTGAGGTACCGATGGGCGCCCATTGGGGTCAGGCAAGGGGACAGGTGTGGCGACAGCTGCCAACCACAGGACACTTCAGATGGTGAAACCCCAGGGTTCGCCGTTCATCGCGGCGGATGTCGGCGGCACGCACGCACGCATCGGCCTGGTCAGCGCGCAGTTGTCCGGCGTAAACGTGCTGCATTACGAGCGTTACACCTGCGCCGACTGGCCCAGCCTTACGGCGGTGCTGAAGGATTTCTTCGGCAAGGCCGGTGTGGATGGCCCGGTCGCGCATTGCGCCGTGGCCTGTGCGGGCTACGTGCTGGACGATGCCATCGTCAACGACAACCTGGCCTGGCCGGTGTCGATCAGTGACATCCGCGCGTCGCTGTCCATCGGCCAATTGGCGGTCGTCAACGACTTCGAAGCCGTGGCCTATGCCACGCAGTTCCTGGATCTTGCCCAGACCACTACCGTGATCGCCGCCAGCAAGCCGTCGGCACCGGGTCCGGTCCTGGTGATGGGTCCGGGCACCGGCCTGGGCTCGGCCGTACTGCTGCCGGGCGAGCCGCGTGCGCGCGTGCTGCCCACGGAAGCGGGGCAGATCTCGCTGGCGCCGGGCACCGAGCGCGAGATCGAGATCCTTCGCCAGCTGTCCAAGGAATACGACTACGTTTCCATGGAGCGGGCCCTGAGCGGCCCAGGCCTGCTCAATCTCTACCGGGTGATCGCGGGCCTGCGCGGCCTGCCTGTCACGCTTGCCGAGCCCGCCGACGTCACCGCTGCCGCGCTCGCCAGGAGCGACGAGGCAGCCGTGGAGGCCCTGGACACGTTCTGCGCGCTGCTGGGCAGCTTCGTCGGCGACCTGGCCATGCTTTACGGCGCTACTGGCGGCGTATTCCTTGCGGGCGGAATTTTGCCGCAGGTGCGCGACGTGCTGCTGCAAAGCCAGTTCGAACACCGCTTCTTCAACAAGGGCGTGATGCGGGCCTTCCTGCAGAAGGTTTCAGTGCGCCTGATGGACCACGGCCAGTTGGGCGTGATCGGTGCCGCCGGGTTGTACCTCGACGGCAACTTCGCCCAGTGACGGGCTTTGCGCCACAAGAAGTTTTGAAGTCCAGCTAGTTCGCAATACCCAAGAAACGGGCCGCAAGGCCCAGCCAACCAACGGACACCGGCCCCGCCGCAGGGGCTGCCGCTTAAAAATCGAAAGCCTCTGAGGGGAGGACGCCATGTCATTCAGCAAGAACCTGCTTGCCGCCAGCATCATCGCCAGCCTGTGCATGGCCGGCACCGTCCTCGCGCAGGACGCCGCCCAGGTCACCGGCGACAACGCCGCCAAGCCCAACGCAAAGAAAGCCACCGAGCTCTCCACGGTGATCGTCACCGGCATCCGCGACAGCGAAGCGGAGGCCCTGAACCTGAAGCAGGAAGCCGTCTCCCACGTGGAGATCGTCACCGCCGAGGACATCGGCAAGCTGCCGGCCAAGAACGTGGCCGACACCCTGCAGCGCCTTCCCGGTGTGAACATTTCATCGTCCAGCGCCTCGGAAGGCGGCTTCGATGAAAACGACCGCGTAGCCCTGCGCGGAACCAACCCGAGCATGACTCAGACCCTGGTCAACGGTCACACCGTGGGCACCGGCGACTGGTTCGTGCTGAGCCAGGTGCAGACCGTCGGCCGCAGCGTCAGCTACAGCCTGCTTCCGGCGGAAATCGTAAGCCAGGTGGTGGTGCACAAGACCTCCGAGGCCAACATCGTCGAAGGCGGCAGCGCAGGCTCCGTCGACATCATCACCCGCCGCCCGCTGGAATTCGCCAAGCAGTTCACGGGCGAAGCCTCCATCGGTGGCGTGTATTCGGACCTTCCTTCCAAGACCGAGCCGCAGTTCAGCGGCCTGTTCAACTGGAAGAACAACGACAACACCTTCGGCATCCTGGGCCAGGCCTTCTACGAGAAGCGCAGCCTGGAGCGTGACGGCCAGGAAGTGGTCGGCGGTTACGCGCCCATCGGCGGCAGCGGCCCGCTTGCCGGCGTGTACGCGCCGCAGCTGCTGGGTACCACGCTGTTCACCCAGAAGCGCGAGCGCAAGGGTGGCGTGGTCGACATCGAGTTCAAGCCCACCGACAACGTCACCTTGGACCTGTCGGGCTTCTACTCGAAGATGAAAGCCGACAACTACAACCGCAACTACATGATCTGGACCAGCCAGTTCGCCGCCACGCATATGCCGGCCCCCGGCTACGTGGTGAACAAGAACGGCGTGCTGACCTCGGCCAACTTCCTTCCTGACCCGACCAGCACCGCGCCGTACGGCGTGTACGACATGATCTCGCGTCCGGGCGCATCATCTGAGTCGAAGTACCTCACCCTGGACGGCGCCTGGAATGCCACCGACCACCTGACCATCAAGGGCCAGGCCGGCACCACCCAAGGTCGCGGCGACAGCCCGAACCAGGACGTGCTGGAAACCGGCGTGCAGCCGGGCGGCGGTGCAGGTTGGCTGCAGCATGGTTTGGGCAGCCCGTACGATGTGCGCCTTGGCGCAGATAATTCCAGCCTGGCGTCGTCCGGCTTCCAGCCCTCCAGCGGCTGGATCTTCGGCGACCAGAACATCCACGTGAAGGACAAGGAGAACTGGGGCCAGTTGGATGGCGAGCTCGCCTTCGACGACAACCCGCTCTCGTCGCTGCAGTTCGGCGTGCGCTATGCCGACCACACGCGTGAGAACAAGACCGACATCGGCCAGGGTCCGCTCAATGGCCTGGGCGTACCGTCGGACTACCCGCAGGATGTCAGCAACTATCCCGGTCACTTCGGCGACGGCCTTGGCGCCACGTTCCCAAGCAGCATCTGGTACTACACCCCGGGGCAGCTGGCCGCGATCGATGCCGCCCTCGCCAACCGCGACCCCGTCGCCCGCTTCAACTGGCAGAACATCTACAAGGTCGAGGAAAAGGACAAGGCCGCCTACCTGCAGGCGAACTTCACCGGCAGCCAGTGGAGCGCCAACGTGGGCGTACGCTACGTGCGCACGGAAGAGGACATCAACTACAACACCGCCAGTTCCGAAGCCAATACGGTGGCGGGTCCGTTCCTGGGTTCCGCTTTCGGCACGTACTACAAGAGCAACTACAACCACACGTACAGCAAGGCCCTGCCCAGCGCCAACTTCAAGTGGAGCTTCACCGATGAGCTGGTGGGCCGCCTGGCCGCGTCCAAGACCATGACCCGTCCGGACTACTCAGCCCTGGCCGGTTCCGTGTCGCTGGATGACCTCACCCACACCGGCAGCGGCGGCAACCCGCAGCTCAAACCCATCATCTCCACGAACTTCGATGCAGCGTTGGAATGGTACTTCGCACCGCGCGGCCTGCTGTCGTTCGGCGTGTACAAGATGAACCTGAAGGACTACGTGAACTTCGGTCCTGAGGCTCGCACGTTCAAGGATCAGCAGGCTTCCATCACCGCCGGCACGGACGTCTTCAACACCTACCTGGTGAGCGTCCCGGTGAACGTGGACGGTTCGGTCAAGGGTGCAGAACTCAACTACATCCAGCCGATCGGCGAGAACTTCGGCGTGTCCACCAACTACACGTTGTCCGACGGCCACACCGACAAGGATGATGGTCCGCTGCAGGGCAACTCGAAGAGGACGGCCAATGTCTCGGCCTACTTCGAGAACAAGGTGTTCAACGCGCGCGTGAGCTACACCTACCGCTCGGAGTTCTTCGCCGGCGTCAGCCGTACGGACAACTTCTACCAGCGCGGTATCGGCAACCTGGCGCTATCGATGGGCTACAGCCTGACCGACAACCTCTCGCTGTCGTTCGATGCGATGAACCTCAACCGCCCGGTGCTGAAGTACTACACGAAGGCCGATGTCTACGGTAAGCAGCCTTACGCTTTCTACGACAACGGCCGCCAGTACTACGTGAACCTTCGCTTCAAGTTCTAAAAAGTTGGCTCAAGCGACCTTGCGGTGCTGCCCGCAAGGTCGTCTTCTCCCCAAGGGCCCTGTGACCAGGGCCCTATTTTTTTGTCCCGTCAGCGGGAATTCGTGGCAGCATGGCCGGGCTGGCGGGGATACGGAGGACTTCGGATGAACAAGTACGCTTGTGTGGTGGCGATGATGGCCGTGGGCATGCTTGCTGCATGCGCCATGTCCCCGAACAACCAGTCGCACGCGCCCGCCGCCACCACGGGCCCGGGCGAGGCGATCGCGCCGCTGTCGCTGGTGCCCGCCGTGGCCAGGCTCGACCGGCACGCCGGATCGTTTGCTTTGCGCGAGGGCACCCGTATCGTGGCGCCGGCCGGTGACGAAGGCGCGCACCGCGTGGCCCAGTACCTGGCCGACCGCATCAAGCGCAGCACGGGCATGCAGCTCACCGTTGCCGACGGCGGCGACGCGAAGGGTGCCATCGTGCTCACAAGTGACCCGGCCATCGAGGGCGAGGAAGCCTATGCGCTGGATGTCACCAGCGATGGTGCCAGCATCCGCGCCAGCCGCTCCCACGGCTTGTTCTATGGCGCGATCACCTTGTGGCAAGCACTGACGGCGCAACCGGGTTCGCATGCGGTGCCCGCCATGCACGTGGACGACGCCCCTCGTTTCGCCTGGCGCGGCCTGATGGTGGATTCGGCGCGGCATTTCCAGACCACCGATGAGCTGCGCAAGATCATCGACCAGATGGCGCTGCTGAAGCTCAATACCTTTCACTGGCATCTCACCGACGACCAGGCCTGGCGCCTTGAAATCAAGAAATACCCCGACCTCACACGCATTGGCGGCTGCCGCAAAGCCCTGGGTCCCGACGCCGCCCTTGTCGATGAGCCGGGCAAGCCTTATTGCGGCATGTACACGCAGGATGATGTCCGCGATATCGTGGCCTATGCCGCCGAGCGCTACATCACCGTGGTGCCGGAAATCGAGATGCCCGGCCATGCCCAGGCGGCGATAGCTTCCTATCCTCAATTCGGCGTTACGAAAAAGCGGCCGCAGGTGTCCACCGATTGGGGCGTGATGCCCTACCTGTACAGCCCTTCGGACAAGACCTTCACCTTCATGGAGAATGTCCTTGATGAAGTGATGGTGTTGTTCCCCTCCACGTATATCCATGTGGGTGGCGATGAAGCCATCAAGGACCAGT
>NZ_DATHFX010000313.1:0-2077 GCF_035317885.1 Pinirhizobacter sp. | reverse complement strand
TCCATGGCGCGCAGGATGGCAGGGCGGGGGGAAGGGGGCACGGGCGTGTCGTTGGAGGCCGGGCAGGACGTAATGAGCGCGCACTGTAGTGAACCGACCCTCCAGCGGCAATGAAAATCTTGCCAAAAGGTTTATGCAGGCTTCAGTCCTTCGCTTGTGGCCGGGCCCGCATGTCTCCACACTCACCACCCATGGGTGCGGCACCGTCTGTCGCCCGACAAAACCAGAGGACACATGAGCCGGCTCGTCATCGTCGTGGAAAAAGCCTCCGATTGGGGCTCTTATTACCCTTCCGCCGATGTCATGACCGCCATGGACTATCTGCGTGGGCCGGTCGGCGGCGACGATGAGCGCACCCATGTGGTTAACCTGTGCCGCAGCTACAAATACCTGGGCACGGGCTATTACGTGTCCCTGCTCGCCGAGGCGCGCGGCCACCGGGTGATCCCGTCGGTACGTACCGTCAACGACCTGCGCCAGCGTTCGCTGTACGGCCTGTCGATCGACGATCTCAACGAGAAGCTGGCCAATTTCCTTCCCGCGGGAGCCCGTGACACCACCGATTTCGGCGTGCTGGTGTACTTCGGCGAGACGGCCTACGAAAACCTGCAGGATCTTACGAGGCAGATCTTCGAGATGTTTCCGTGCCCGCTGATGCGCATCGAATTCGAGCGCGACCGGGTTTGGCAGATCTCCGCGATCAAGCCGGTGGGCCTGCATACCCTGGACGACGCCCAGGAAGATGCCTTCGCCCAGGCACTGGACAACTTCTCGCGGAAAATCTGGCGCAAGCCCCGCGTGCGCAAGCTCTATCGCTACGACATCGCCATGCTGGTGGATCCCAACGAGGCCATGCCGCCATCCAACCGCAAGGCGCTCAAAGGGTTCATCGCCGCCGGCAAGGCGCTGGGCGTGGAAGTGGACCCGATCGGCAAGAACGACTATCCCCGCCTGGCCGAATACGACGGCCTGTTCATCCGCGAGACCACCGCCAGCCATAACCACACCTATCGCTTCGCCCACCGCGCCGAGCGCGAGGGCATGGTGGTCATGGACGACCCGACCTCGATCCTGCGCTGCACGAACAAGATCTACCTGAACGACCTGATGGCCTCGCGCAAGCTCGCCGTGCCCAGGACCGAGATCATCTACCGCGACGATGCGCGCAAGCTCGGCGCGCTGGTGGAGAAACTCGGCCTGCCGATCGTGCTGAAGATCCCCGATGGGTCGTTTTCGCGTGGCGTGGTGAAGGTGGAGAGCGCCGCTGCGCTGGAGAAAGCCGCCGGTGAGTTGTTCCAGCACAGCGCGCTGCTCTTGGCGCAGGAATACCTTTACACCGAGTTCGACTGGCGCGTGGGCGTGCTCAACCACGAGGCCCTGTACGCCTGCCAGTACTTCATGTCGCGCGGCCATTGGCAGATCTACAACCATGGCGCCAAGGGCACGGCCAAGTCCGGCGGCTTCCGCACGCTGCCGGTGCGCGAAGCACCGTCGGAAGTGATCAAGCTGGCCCTGAAAGCCACCCAGCCCATCGGCGACGGGCTGTACGGCGTGGACATCAAGGTGGTGGCCGACCGCCCGGTGGTGATCGAGGTCAACGACAATCCGTCGATCGATGCGGGCGTGGAGGACGCCTACCTCGGTGACGACCTCTACAACCGCGTGATGCAGGAATTCCTGCGCCGGATGGAACTGAAGCGTTTAGGGATTCGCGGTTAGCGCCGCAGGGCAGCCGCCAGCAAACGAAGGGGCAGGGTGGGCCTAAGGGCAAGCAGCACGCTCATCGGCGCGAAAACCAGCCAGAACGCCGGTGTCCAGCCCAGGGCTGCGCTACGCGACGACAACGGCGTGAAGGCGAGCAGCAGGCAGCCGCCCACCAGCCAGGCCAGGGCGATGGCGGCCCGGCGGCCGGCAGGTGAGAGCTGGGAAAGATCGGTGTTCATGGCAAGTCCCCTCAGGTGACGGTGTGGCATGGACCGATCCTCGCCCGCCGTCGTCTCACGGACCGCGACGGGCGGTGAGCCGTTACACTTCCCGGTCGCTTCTTGCCTCCTGGAACCCCTCGATGCCCCCGCGC
>NZ_DATHFX010000312.1:0-3216 GCF_035317885.1 Pinirhizobacter sp. | reverse complement strand
CGTTCGCCTGCGGAAAGGGCGGCGAAGTAGTCGGCGGTCAGGCGCAACTGTTCGCTGGCTGTCTCGGCACGGTTCACTACCTGGCGAAAGGCTGCGTTCTGCTGGCGGTCGCGGGCGTACCAGCCCAGGTGCTTGCGGGCGATGCGCACGCCCTGCACTTCACCGTAGAAGGCGTAGAGCGCGTGCAGGTGTCCGCAGAGGATCGCGGCCACCTCGCCGGGGGCGGGCTCTGGCAGGTGCTCGCCGGTAGCCAGAAAGTGGACGATTTCCCGGAAGATCCACGGCCGTCCCTGCGCACCCCGCCCGATCATGACCGCATCGGCGCCGGTGAGGGTAAGCACAAGCCTGGCTTTTTCCGGGGTATCGATGTCGCCGTTGGCAAGCACCGGGATGCCCACCGCGGCCTTTACCGCGGCAATGGTGTCGTATTCGGCGTGGCCTTCGTATTTGTCGGCGCGGGTGCGCCCGTGCACGGCGAGCGCCGCGATGCCGGCATCCTCGGCAATGCGGGCGACGGCGAGCGCGTTGCGGTTGTCGCGGTCCCAGCCGGTACGGATCTTCAGCGTCACCGGCACGTCCACGGCGGCCACGACCGCCTGGACGATGCGGGCCACCAGGGGTTCGTCCTGCAGCAGGGCTGACCCGGACCACACATTGCAAACCTTCTTGGCCGGACAGCCCATGTTGATGTCGATCAGCTGGGCACCGTTGGCCACGTTGAAGCGCGCGGCCTCGGCCAGCATGGCCGGGTCGTAGCCTGCGATCTGCACGCTTACCGGTTCCGGCTCACCCTCGTGGTCCATGCGCCGCAGGGATTTTGCCGTATGCCACAGGCGTGGATCGGCGTTGGTCATTTCCGACACGGCCAGGCCCGCGCCCAGCTGTTTGCACAGCAGGCGGAAAGGCTTGTCGGTGACCCCGGCCATGGGAGCGAGCACCACGGGCGGTTCGATGGCGTACGGGCCGATCTGCATCCGGCCATTGTAAGGCACGGGGTCAGAGTCATGACTCTGACCCCCAACGAGCAGGTGGCGCCGTCAATAGATGCCGGGCAAAAGCCGCCTGGTGCGGGCGGCGTAGGCGGCCCAGCGGGGTCCGAACGCCTCCGCCAACACCGCTTCCTCGACGTGGATGCGCCAGCCGAACACCGCCAGTGCCGGCAGCATGATGATCACCAACGACAGCCAGTGGCCGATGCACAGGCCCAGGCCCAGGAACGCCAGCAACGCGCCGGTGTAGGACGGGTGGCGGACGAAACGGTAAGGGCCGGTATCCACCAGCGGCTGATCGGCGGCGATCGCCACGTTCACGGTGAACCAGCGGCCCAGCCAGAGGATGGCAAACCACCGAAGGGCGATGCCGCCCAGGGTAAGCGCGACGCCCACGGGGTAGAGCACCTGGCTGGCCGGAAGCGAAGGACCCTGCCGGGAGAGTCCGAATGCGAAGAACAGCGCCACGCCGATTACCGTCCAGATCAGGGCGAGCGATGAGCGATCCTTCGACGATGCATCGCCTTTGGATCGCTTGAACAGCGAAAGCCCCAGTTCCGAAACCCCGAACAGGGCTCCCAGTACGTAAGCGGAATACCACATGCAATTGCCCTCTTTGCGGCACACCTGCCGCCAAGCGAGCTTATGCCGGTTTGCGGCCCGGCGGGCGACGCCGGCGTGCGCGCCAGAAAAGGAAACCCGTCACCAGCAGGAAGCTGGGCATCAGGCCCGTCAGCGTGGCCACGATGCGCCAGGCCATGCCGCCCACGGCGGCGGTGTGGATCGGATAGAGCGCGTTGCTGATGCGCCCGCCCTGTCCGGCGTTGCGGGCGTCGTCGCTTCCCACCACCTGGGCGGAGACCGGGTCGATCCACAGGCTGCTGCGACCGACCGGGTGCCACTCGCCGGGCTGGCGGATGCGAAGGGTGACCGGCATGCCGGGTTTATTGGGAAGCATGATGCGGCTGAACTGTGCCTCCGGCGCAGCGGCACGGGCCGCTGTAAAGACGGCCGGCCAGTCGATCGGGCCGGTGGCCGTACCCACGGCCGGCGGCCTGGCGGGTTTGGCGTCGTGGAAGGCGACAACCAGGCCGTTTCGTACCGCGCCGCGGTAAGCCATGGTGGTGCCCGTGCCGATCATCACCAGCAGCAGGGGCAGGGCTGAGAAACCGACCATGCGATGCCAGCTGGCCCAGCGCAGGATCGGCGGCCGCGCGTGCGGCTTCAGGTGCACGAGCAACCGGCGCCGGCCCGGCCAGTACAGCCAGGTACCGGAGACCAGCATCGTGAGGCCCGCGATGGCCACGATGCCCAGGATCGTTTCGCCTACTTCGCCTGACAGCAGTTTGGTGTGCCATGCCATCACCAGCAGCATGAAGTCGCTCGAGGCGTGCCGTGTTTCCAGGTATTGCCCCGTTCCGGCGTCGAAATAGAGCTTGTCGCCGCCGCGCGCGGAAGCCTCGAACACCGGCATGTCGTCCGACGGCAGGGATACCCCGCGCAATCCCTGGCCCTGCGGCAGCGCCAGCAGTTGGCCCAGTGCCGTGGCCTGCTGGGCAGGCGGTGGCAGCGGGCGGTCCACCAGTTCGTGGTGGGTTGCCGCAACGATCGGGTCTTCCCACAGCAAGGTGGCCCCGGCCAGGGTTACCAGGGCAAGCACGACCCCAAGGCTCAGGCCAATCCACAGGTGGATCGTCCTGAGCACCGAGCGTGCGCGGCGGGGCCCGGTCATGCGCGCGGACCGGAAAGGCGGAGAGGGGACGGAGTCATGCGGGCGAATCGGCGAAGGCGGCTGCCCGCATGCTAGATGAGAATCATTCGCATGGCAACGACTGGGCGGGGAATTCCACGGAGACGCGGAGCCCGCCAGCCGACCGGGGGGTGAGGATGAGGGTTCCCTCGTGTGCCTGGACGATGCTTTTGACGATGGCCAGGCCCAGGCCGACACCGGCATGATCACTGCGGATGCGTTCGGTACCACTCTGAAACCGCTCGGTGAGGGTCGAGGCCAACTGCGACGTGAGCGGTCCGCCGCTGTTGTCGACGATGAGCATGACCGAACCGGGGCGTACGGCGGTGCGGACCTGCACGGTGCCATGTTCGGGCAGATTGTGGACGATCGCATTGTGCAGGAGGTTCGTGATCATCTGCAGCAAGAGCGCGCGTGAGCCGACGATGGGAGCGATGTCGCCTGAGGTCTCGATGACGAGGCCGCGCTTTTCCGCCA
>NZ_DATHFX010000311.1:0-7775 GCF_035317885.1 Pinirhizobacter sp. | reverse complement strand
CCGGTGCCCGGTTCGTCCGGCTGAACGAGCGCGAATACGACGATGCCGGCGAGCTTTCCCGTGATACGCGCCTGGTCAAAGTCCTGCCACAGGCGGCGCTGATGTGGCAGCCGACCGCGCCGCTGACCACCTACGTAAGCTTCAGCAAAGGATTGTCACTGGGCACCGCGGCGCCCTATTGGACCACCAATGGGGGCACTGTCCTGCCGCCGCTGTTGTCCCGCCAGCTCGAAGCCGGTGCGAAATATGCCTTCAGCGACACGCTGGAATTGCAAGCTGCGGTGTATCGCATCAGCCAGCCGTACCAGTTCGCCCGGCCTGACGATTCGGCCACCGGCTTCACTTTCGTGCAACTGGGCAACGAAGTGCACACCGGCGTGGAGCTGAACGCCGCGGGCCGGATCACGGAGAATTTCCGGCTGACCGCCAGCATCAATGTGATCCGCGCCCGCGCCCAGGACACCGGCACACCCTCGTACGAAGATCACCAGGTGGTGAACGTGCCGCGCCTGCGTTCGGCCGTCTACGCCGACTACCGCCTGCCCTTCGCGCCGCGCCTGAGCCTGCTGGGCGGCTGGCGCTATGCCAGCCCGAATGTGGCCACCCCCGATGGCGCCACCCGCGTGCCGGCCTACCATGTGTTCGACGCCGGCCTGCGCTACGAAGCGCAGCTCAGCGGCCATGCACTCACGTGGCGTCTGAACGTGGACAATGTGTTCAATCACTTCTACTGGCGAGACACCGGTACCAGTGGCGGCGACAGCTACCTGTTCCCGGGCATGCCACGACTGGCGCGCCTGTCGGTGACGTATGACTTTTGAGCTTTCCTGGTTTGAAGTGGCATCAGCGCTGGTAAGCGCGGCGGCGGTGTGGCTTACCGCGCGCCGCCATCCGTGGTGCTGGCCGGTGGGCCTGGTTTCGGTGGCAGCCTATGCCTGGGTGTTCGTCGACGCGCGACTTTATTCCGACGCATTGCTGCAAGGGGCGTTCGCGGCCTTCATCGTGTACGGCTGGCGGCGATGGCTCAATAACCTGGACGACGACGGCCGTGTTCGCGTAGCGCCATTGCCCGCAAGCGAAGCGCTGTTGCACATGGGCCTGGGTGTCGTCGGCTCCTTGGCATTGGGCGCGTTCATGCACTACCGCACCGACGCCGCCCTGCCCTGGCTCGATGCCGCGCTCGCGTCGTTCAGCCTGGTTGCCCAATGGTGGCAGGCGCGCAGGCACACCGCCGCGTGGCCGCTGTGGATCGTCGTGGACGTGATCTACGTGGGCGAATACGTCTACAAGTCGCTTCTGGTCACTGCAGTGTTGTATGCCGGGTTCGTGGCGCTTGCGGTGATGGGGTGGATGGCGTGGCGCCGGCAACCGACGACCACGGGACTTCTGGCCCACGACCCTGTGCAGGCAGATAGCTAGGATTGCCCAACCTTCACCGTATACAAGGATCTGGCATGGGCAGGATTCAGTCGCTGGTCGTTGCTCTGTCGCTGGTGTTCGCCGCCAACAGCGCCGCTGAAACCCGTACCCCGATCCCCACCATCTTCGAAGCCGGCCATTTCTACGCCAAGCCTGTGACCACGTCCGGCCAGCCCCTGCGCCTGCTGGTAGACACCGGCGGCGCGGGTTTCAACGGATACGCCGTGCTGTACGCCTCGGCCGTCGCCCGCCTGAAGCTTACAACGGCCAAATGTGACCACGGGGATATGCAGGCGACCATCGTGCCGCGGCTCGATTTCCAGCCGGGCAAGTCCCTTCCGATGGAAGACCACGCCTACTGTCCTGCGGTCGCCATGGTGATCGACGATCCAACCTTGATCAAGACGGACGACGGCATCATGGGTGGCGGCAACTTTCCGGGACACATCTGGACGTTCGATTACCCCAAACGACAGCTTTGGCTGGAATCGCCTGATTGGACGCCCACCAAGTCGGCGAAGGCCGCTGCGTTGGGTTTCATGCGAAACGATGACGGCACACCTGGGTCTCCCTTCGCACGCATTGAAATCAAGGTGGACGGCGAGACCTTCAGCATGCTGCTCGATACCGGGGCCACCGCCATGCCGTCCAGCGCTGGCGCACAAGCAAGCGGCACCGAAACTGTCAATGGCGTGGGCGTGACCAGCTATATCGTCAGCAGCACGATCGACCGCTGGCATGCGCGCCATCCCACCTGGCGGATGATCGATGGCGGCGACATATTGTTCGCCAAGCATCCGATGCGAACGATCGAAGTTCCGGCCGTGGAGATCGCCGGCTGGACAGTCGGCCCCGTCTGGTTCACCGAACGTACCGATCCCGCCTTCCACAAGTTCATGTCGCAATACATGGACAAACAAGTGGAAGGCGCGGTGGGTGGCAACGTCTACGCGCACTTCGCCATGACGGTGGATTACCTGAAGGCCAAGGCGTGGTTCGAATGCAAGGTTGGTTGCACAGCGGCGGCATCTAAATAGCCCGCTTAGCCTGGAATGACACAGGCTCGACCCGCCCTTGAAATACAACTGAAATAATTGAAATTAAAGGATTTTTACTTAAGAAAAGCCATGCACGGTCGATAACCGGGCGAGCCACGTACTCCCCCGATATTCCCTCCCCAGGAAAACGATCGTGCCTTTTCCAAGCTTCAAAGTCCCCACGCTTCCCCGCCTTACCGGCCTTCGCGTCAACTTCATCCTGCGCATCACCTGCTTCGTGGTGGTGATGGCGGTGTCTGCCGCCATTGGCATGACCGCCATGTCGCGCGCGGGCGAAGCCTTGCGCACGATGTACAGCTCCGAACTTGCTACGGCCAGCGTCGTCGGCCGCATGATGAACATCTACCGCTCCAGCGCGCAGGAAGTGCAGGAATCGCTGCAGATGAAACTGCCTTCTCGCTCGGAAAGCGCGGTCGGCGTGATCCACACCAACCAGAAGCTCATCGCCCGCATGTGGGACGCGTACCTGCAGCTTAGCGGCGGCGTACCCAAGGGCGACGACTACACGTCGTTCGCAAGCCACAAGGCATCGATCGACAAGTTCTTCGACCGTATGGCCGAAAAACTCGCCGCCGAGAAATACGACGAGGCCAGCGAAGTGCAGGACGACCTGCTGGGACCGGTCTACATCACCTTGCAGACGGACGCCGGGAATATCCTCGACAAGGTAGCCACCGACGGTGCGCAGCGGTTCGAGCAGCAGGTACACCAGGTGACGGTGGCCCGCTGGGCCATGTTGGGCGCCATCGGCATCGGCTTCGTGGTTGCCCTGCTGCTGGACGTGCTGCTGCTTCGCCGCGTGCTGCGCGGTGTGCGTGCGGCGTCCACCGTGGCCGAGGGCATCACCTCGGGCCGTCTTGGACATGCAACCACCCAGGACGGCAACGACGAACTGGCCGTGCTTTCCCGCTCGCTAGCCACGATGGACGATAAACTTAAGGACATCGTCACCGGCCTTCGCGGAAGCTCCGGTACCGTGCGCAACATCAGCCGGATCATGTCCGGCGGCAGCGAGTCGTTATCCCATCGCACGCAGAGCCAGTCGGCGGCGCTTGAGGAATCTTCAGCGCAGCTGGCCAGCCTTTCCGATGCCATCGTCCACCATGCCTCGCTTACCCAGGCGGTGGACGGCGAGATCAAGCAACTCGGCGAGAAAGCCCGCGATGGCCGCGACATCGTGGCGCGCAGTCTGGACGCCATGGCCCAGATCAAGGGCGGCAGCGCCCGCATCGCCGAAGTGGTGGAAATTATCCAGGCCATCGCCTTCCAGACCAACTTGCTGGCCTTGAACGCCGCCGTTGAGGCCGCACGCGCCGGCGAACAGGGACGCGGATTCTCGGTGGTGGCCTCTGAAGTGCGTAGCCTGTCGCACCGCTGCGCTGACTCGGCCAAGGAGATCCGCGCATTGATCGAAGACAACACCGACCGCGTCGAAGCCGGCGCCATCCTTGCCGCCCAGTCACGCGCGTCTTTCGACGACATCGTCACCGGCTTCGCGCGCGTCGCCGATCACTCGGCCACCATCGCCATGGGTAGCAAGCAACAGACCGTGGCCCTGGCCCAGATGGGCGCGGCCTTCGGCGAGTTGAACACCATCACTGGACAGAATGCCGAGCTGGTGGATGACATCCAGGCTGCGGCAGCCAGCTTGCAGCGGGAAGCGGGTGGGCTGGGGAATCTGGTGGCGTTCTTTGCGGCGGAGACGACGGTTACTACAGTGCACGTTCAGACGGCTGGCGAGCCCGCGTTGGCGTAGAAGACGCTGATTGGGTTCACGCTGATTGGGGTCAGAGTAATTACTCTGACCCCGGCTGGCGCTTCCTTGATGGCGACGCGCGTCGGGATATGCACTACAGGATTGAGCATCGTTTGATGGGATGTGTCAGGCAATTTTGCGACGATTCGCATATGGAGTCGCTGCGAAGAAACCGGGATCATTTGCGTGTTGCCGGAAGGTCCGGCAACCGGGTGTCGAAGCCTGTGAAGTAGCCGGGTCCCGCAGCATCGTCTGCGGGACCCGTGGTTCACCGCCATATGGCGGGCGACCAGGCGGGCGTATGCCCGACCGTCTACTTCCGGTCTTCGACCCTGGCTCGCCCGCCACCCTACCCTTACTTGAAACGGGACCGGGCGACGAGCCACGGTGGCGAATGAACGTACTCGGCGACATAGAGCAGCTTGGTTGACCGTTATTCCAGTGGCGGAAGACCAGCTAGGGTGTAAATGCCGAAGCGTTCATTCGCCTGATCCGTTGGCAACGCGAACGATCAACGCTGGACCAAAGCCTGCATCTGCGCAGGATAGCGTTCGCCCTGCACTTCGAACCCATCGATCGCCTCGGCGATCTTCTTCAGATCACCTGACGTCAACTCAACGCGATCCGCCGCGAGATTCTCCTCTAGCCGATGCAGCTTCGTCGTGCCCGGAATGGGAACGATCCAGGGCTTACGCGCCAGCAGCCACGCCAGTGCAATCTGCGCCATCGTCACCTGTTTGTCGGCGGCAATGCGGCCGATGGCCTCTACGAGCACCAGGTTGGCCTTGCGCGCTTCAGGCGCAAAGCGCGGCGAGACACTGCGAAAATCCGTAGCATCGAAGCTGGTGGTGTCGTTGATCGCACCGGTAAGAAAGCCCCTGCCCAGCGGACTGAATGGCACGAAGCCAATGCCGAGTTCTTCCAGGGCGGGGAGAATTTCCGCTTCCGGTTCGCGCCACCACAGGGAATATTCACTCTGCAACGCCGCTACCGCTTGCACGGCATGGGCACGGCGGATGGTCGCGGCGGCGGCCTCAGACATACCGAAATGCTTCACCTTGCCCTGCGCGATCAGCTCCTTCACGGCGCCGGCAACATCCTCGATCGGAACGTTGGGATCCACACGATGCTGGTAGAGAAGATCGATGACGTCCGTCTTCAACCGCTTGAGCGATGCCTCCACGACATTGCGGATATTCTCCGGCCGGCTATCCAGGCCCTGCTTCAGATCGGCGTTCTTGAAGCCGAACTTCGTGGCGATCACCACCTCATGGCGCATCGGCGCCAGGGCTTCGCCCACCAGCTCTTCATTGACATAAGGCCCATAGACTTCCGCGGTATCGAAGAGGGTGACGCCGCGCTCGAACGCCGTGCGGATCAGCTTGATGGCTTCCCTGTTGTCGGTGGCCGGGCCGTAACCAGAACTCATGCTCATGCAGCCCAGGCCAAGGGCTGACACTTGTAGGCCGCTGTTGCCGAGGGTTCGTTTTTGCATGGGAATTCTCCGATAGAGGTGGCGGGGGTCCCAATCAGTCTATGGGCGCCGCCGGCTTCGAATTAGCCCTTGGGAATTACTAGCATCTATAGCCCGGATTCATGAATAAGCGATTGCTGCATGCTTATCCACGCGCCTATCCTATAAATCGGCCCTCCGGGGCCACTTTTTCCAGCCGGTCATGAAAGGCGGTCATAACCCATGCGCAAGGATTTCCACGAACTCAGCGCCTTCCTTGCCGTCGCACGGGAATGCAGCTTTACCCGCGCGGCAAAGAAACTGGGCACCACCCAATCGGCGCTCAGCCATAGCGTGCGCAAGCTGGAAAGCCGCCTTGGCGTGCGCCTGCTCACCCGCACCACACGCAGCGTGTCGCCAACGGAAGCGGGCGAGCGGCTACTGGCCAACATCGGACCGATGTTCGACGACATCGAGTCGGAAGTCGCGGCATTAAGTTCGTTCCGCGAAAAACCCGCCGGCATGATCCGCATCACCGTGTCGCAGCACGCAGCCGCCACGGTGATCCAACCGATGCTGGCGCGCTTCCTGCCGAACTATCCGGACATCAAGGTGGAAGTGTCGGTCGAGAACCAACTGGTGGATATCGTGGCCGATCGCTTCGACTTCGGCGTGCGCATCGGCGAACAGGTCGCCAGCGGCATGATCGCCATGCGCATCGGGCCGGACTTCCGCATGATCGTGGTGGGCTCACCTTCTTACTTCAAGGACCGGACACTGCCCGTCACCCCGCAGGACCTCACATCGCACAACTGCATCAACATGCGTTTGCCCTCGTACGGCGCGATCTACCCGTGGGAATTCGAAAAAGACGGCCGCGAGATCAAGGTGCGCGTGGACGGCCAGCTGATCTTGAACAGCAGCCCCCGGATCGTCGATTCAGCCGTTGCCGGCCTCGGACTTGCGTGGGTCCCGGAAAACCTCGCCAAGCCGTATCTTGACGACGGACAATTGATAGCGGTTCTGGACGAATGGTGCGTGCCGTTCCCGGGGTATCACCTGTACTACCCGAACCGGCGGCATACGTCGTCGGCCGTCACGTTGTTTATCGAGGCGATACGGTATCGAGGGTGAAGACCTTCATGCCGCACCCAGCACGGGAATCCTCGCTTAAATGACTATCGCGATCATGCTGTTTCGCCGCGACTTGCGGTTGGCTGACAACACTGCGCTGACTGCCGCTTGCAGGGAACATGAGAAGGTTCTCCCGCTCTACATCCGGGCGGCGGAAGCCCCGTGGGAGATGGGTGCGGCAAGCCGATGGTGGCTGCACCATTCACTGGAGGCATTGCAGGCGAACTTGCGCGAGCGAGGGGCGCATCTGCATCTTGCGCAAGGCGAAACGCTACACGTGTTGCGCCAGATGATCGAACGCAGCGGCGCCGAGGCGGTCTATTGGAATCGCCAATACGAACCGGCGGCCATCGCGCGCGACACCCACGTCAAGGCGGCCTTGCAGGACCAGGGGATCGCCGTACACAGCCACTCAGCCAACCTGTGGTCCGAACCCTGGCAGGTACAAACCCAACAGGGCGAACCGTACCGTGTCTTTACGCCGTACTGGCGGAACCTGCGCCAGGCGATAAGCGTGCCGCCGGCGCCGGCGGAACCGCAGAGCGTTGAATGGGTGGACCTGCCCGATGGTCTTCCGCTGGAAGCGTTAGTCCTGTTACCCCGCGTGCGCTGGGACAAGGCCTTTGGCGAAACATGGCAACCCGGCGAGCGCGGTGCCCACGAGGCCCTGGAGCTCTTCTGCGACGACGCCCTGGGCGACTTCGCGACCGGACGCGACAAGCCTGCGCGACACGGCACCTCGCGGCTATCTCCGCATCTGCATTTCGGCGAAATCTCCCCGCAGCAGATTCATCGCACCCTTCATGCGCAGCTGCAGCGCGTGGACGCACGTCGCCGGCCGGATATCGAACCCTACTTGCGCGAGCTGGGGTGGCGCGAGTTCGCGCATTACTTGCTGTATTACTTTCCCCACACCCCCACGGAAAGCTTCAATCCACGCTTCACGAACTTCCCC
>NZ_DATHFX010000310.1:0-23576 GCF_035317885.1 Pinirhizobacter sp. | reverse complement strand
GAAAGCCGTCGCAACGACCGGATGCTCCTCGGCGAAGTCGTAGCGGATCAGCGTGGCGGCGTGCTCCGCAGCTTCGAGCGTCTCGGCCAGCACCATGCCGATCGGCTGGCCGGCGAAGTGGATCGCGTTGTCCGCCATCGGTACGAAGGACGAGCCGTACGCGATTTCCGGGTCTGGCTGTTCAGGCACGCTGGGCAGCCGAGGCATCGTCTCCGGTGTAAACACGCGCACGACGCCCGGGAATGCCTCGGCGGCGGTCGTGTTGATGGACCGGACGCGCCCGCGCGCGATCGGGCTTGAAACCAGCACGGCATGCAGCATGCCGGGCATGGCAATATCGGCGGTGTAGTCGATCGCGCCCGAGGCCTTCAGGCTAGCCTCGGCGCGAGGCATGGGACGCCCCACAAAATTCGCTGTTCTCCCGGTCATGACCGATCTCCTGCGTGGCGTTCGGCAAGCGTCTGGAAGGCGCGCACGATCGCCGCGCGCGCCTGCGGGACCTTATAGGCATTGCCGGGCTGTGGCCTGGCGCCTTCGAGAGCCAGATCCGCCAGCCGCTCCAATGCGTCCTGGTCGTCCCAACGGTGGCCGACCAGGCATTCGGCCGTTGGCCCGACATACCAGGGTTTGGCCGCCAAGCCGCCCAGCGCCATGCGCGCCTCGCGGATCGTGCCGTCATCGGAGACGTCGAGAGCGGCAGCAACCGACACCGAGGCAAATTCATAGGAGCTGCGGTCACGCACCTTGAGATAGTGCGAGCGGCGGGTGAGTGGCCCGGTCGGCACCGTCACGCCAACAATCAATTCGCCGGATTCGAGGACGGTTTCAACATCGGGCGTATCGCCGGGCAAACTGTGAAAGTCGCGCGCAATGATGCTGCGCTCGCCAACAGGACCACGCACATGGATGAAGCCACCCAGCGCCGCCAGCATGACCGCGAAATCGCCGGGATAGCTGGCGATGCAATGTTCCGACGTCCCGAGGACAGCGAGGTTTCGAGTCTCGCCCCCGAGCGCACTGCATCCGCTTCCGGGCGCGCGCTTGTTGCACGGGAAATGGCGGTCGCGGAAATAGAGGCACCGTGTGCGCTGCAGGAGATTTCCGCCAATCGACGCCATGTTGCGAAGTTGGCCGGAGGCGGCAAAGAGCAGCGCCTCCGAGAGCCCCGGCGCCCGACGCCGAAGCGCATCGTTGCTCGCGACGTCGCTCATCCGCGCCAGCGCACCGATGTGCAACGTTCCGTTATCGTCGAGCGCAACGTCGTTGAGCGCATCCAGCCGGTTGATGTCGATCAGCATCGACGGGCGCATGGCACCGGACTTCATCAGGTCGACGATGGTCGTCCCACCGGCGAGGAAGCGCGCATTGGGATGCTCGCGCGCGAGCCGCAATGCATCGTCCAGCGTGCGCGGCTCGATGTAGCTAAAGGGCTGCATGGTCGTCTCTTCCATCTCGATCCGGCGCCGTAGAGGCGGCGACATGGCGTATGGCGGCAACGATGTTCTGATAGGCGGCGCAGCGGCACAGGTTTCCACTCATCCTTTCACGGATCTCGCGCTCGTCGAGATCGGTCCGACCCGCGAAGCTGCGTGTCGGAGGGGTCGCCGCGCTGGGGCACGCCCTGTCGACCTCGGCCAGCATGCCCACGGCGGAAACGACCTGACCGGGAGTGCAATAGCCGCACTGGAGCGCGTCGTATTCGGCGAAAGCGCGTTGCATCGGATGAAGTGCGCCGTCGCTCCCGGCCAGCCCCTCAATCGTCGTGATCTCTCGCTCGCGTACGGTGAGCGTGAGCGTCAGGCAGGAAAGCACCCGGCGGCCGTCGACAAGCACCGTGCAGGCGCCGCATGCACCGTGGTTGCACCCCTTTTTCGTTCCGGTGAGGCCGATACGCTCTCGCAACGCGTCAAGCAGCGTCGTCCAAGGTTCGACGGAGACGTCGTGCGGAGCGCCATTGATGAGAAGCCGCAGCGGCACCGACCCCAGCGGATCGCGGACGGTGAACATCGCCGCGGCGGCCTGCGGCCGGGTTTGCGGATTGATTAGACTTTCAGTGGGGTTGGTCGAAAGAGGCATCGTGCAACTCCTTTCTGTCGGCTCGAATCGCGGCAAGAGCCTTGTCGCCAGCTGCGAGAAAGAAGATGTCATATCCAATGACTTGACTCCAGCGCCGAATTGTCCGAACACTGCGGACTGGAAATCCGAGAATAGCCATGCATACGCTGGCCGTCTGCTTTCCGGCTTGACGGTCTTAATGGCAGTCGTCGAAGGCGGCTCAATGGCACGCGCCGCCGAGGCGCCAGGCTTGAGTTCGCCTAACACCCCTAAGAGGTCAGCTCAAACCACTTTTGCTGTTCGACAGCAGATCAGCCGTGAACTCGATGAACGTTCGAACCTTTGCAGCCCTTAGCTGGCGCGAAGGAAAGAGCGCATACAGCGAGAACATTTCGCCAGACCAGTCCGGAAAGAGGTCGATCAACCTGCCTTCCGCTATCAGATGTTCCGAACCGAGCTGCATGATCTGTGCGATGCCAACGCCTGCCTCGCAGGCGCTCAGGATGGCGCCCGCGTCCGAAACCATGAGGCGTGAAGACGGATTGACCGGCAGCACATCTCGGCCGTTCCGGAATTCCCATTCGAACGGTCGGCCGTTGGCTGCGTCATAGAAATCGATGCAGGGCAGGTGCTCGACTTCTGACGGATGCTGCGGCCGTCCGTGACGCGCAATATAGCCCTGCGAAGCTACCGTAAGGATGCGGGTATCGATCAGTTTGCGTGCGATCAGCGACCCGCCCGGCGGCTCGCCGAAGCGCAGTGCGAGGTCGAAGCCATCCGCGACCAGATCGCCCACATGGTCACGCATGATCCATTCAAGGCGCACGTGGGGATGGCGATCCAGGAAAGTCCCGACCTGCGCGGCCAACACGATGCGGGAGAAGAACGGGTCAACATTGACGCGTAGGCGGCCTCGCACGATACCGGCCGCCCCGGCCGCTGTCATGGCCGCCTGTTCGATGCCGTCGAGATGAGGCCCGACCTCCATGTAGAAGCGCCGACCCTCGTCGGTGAGCGTCATAGCTCGAGTGGATCGCTCCAGAAGCCTGACGCCGACGCGCGCCTCCAACCGAGCGATGGCCCGGCCGACACCGGACGAAGTCAAGCCCAGCGCCTCGGCGGCGCGTGCCATTGAGCCGGCTTCGACGACTGCCATTAAGACCGTCAAGCCGGAAAGCAGACGGCCATCGTATGGCATGGCTATTCTCGGATTTCCAGTCCGCAGTGTGAAGACAATTCGGCGCTGGAGTCAAGTCGCTAGATCTGACACCGTCGCAAGGTCAGGAGTGGCGACCCAATCGGCGCTTGCCTTGAGCGTTTTACGAAGAAGCTTAGAAAGGCCCCCGTAGGGAAATGCTCGGGGGCGATGCTTTTTCATGGGCCGAATGCTGTTCGGCGAAACCCTGATTTCGTGAAGAGTCATGGTTATGTCTACAGCAGCCAGCTGCCGTTCCACTTCGAGCCGTTCCGTTTCAAGCTGTGCGATCTGCTCGCGGATCCGCGCGAGATCTGCGTCGATGATACTGATCGCGCCGGAAAGCCGAGCGCGTTTTTTGATAAGCCAATGCAGGGAGGGTGGAGTACGCCAGGTCATACCTGAAGCGTACCGACACCCTCCAAACCGGTCATCGGGCGCCTGCTACCAAATAGCGTCTTCAGGCCGCCTTGACGGCGGTAGGTTTCCGGTCCGCCCGGGTGACGGCTGAGCGAAGCTCCGATGGGTCGAAGTCGTCCACGGCGATGAATTCGTTCACGCCTTCGCGCACACGCTTCAACAGCTCACGCTCGGCGGAGTTGATCGCCCCGATGCGCTCGGCCTCGGCCAGCTGGCCGTCGTAGTCGTGGGAATGCAGCTGGCCGCCCTTCATGGCCTTGATGAACTTGCGCTCCACCGGCTCCGCGGCGATCACATCGGGCAGCAATGCATTCATGCGGCCGACGGTGTTGTTCGCGCCAGGCGTGAGGTAGGTCCAGTTGAGCAGGCGCGAACGCGCTTCGCTGGGCGCGGTGATGAGCGCGGCGACGCGACGGCCCAGGCGATCGGACGGCGGCACTTCGCGACGGCCGAACGGGAACACCAGGGCGCGCAGCAACCACGCCACCGGACGCACAGGGAAGTTGCGGATGGTGCCGTCCAGCGCCATCTGCATGCGCCACACGCACTCGTGGAAGGCCCAGGCCAGCATCGGGCGGTCGGATTCCGGACGGCCGTTGTCCTCGTACTGCTTCAGCATGGCGCTGGCGATGTACAGGTAGGACAGCACATCACCCAGGCGCGCGGACAGTTTTTCCTTGAACTTCAGCTTGCCGCCAAGCACGCCCATGGCAACGTCCGCGCACAGCGCCAGCGCCGCGGAATAGCGGTTGAGCTTGCGGTAGTAACGGCGGGTGTAGGCATCGCCCGCCCCTTCGCCGATGGATGCGAAGGTCAGGCCCAGCACGAAGCTGCGCACGGCATTGGAGAAGCCGAAACCGATGTGGCCGAAGAGCACGCGGTCGAACACGCGAAGCTGCTCGCGTTTATCCTCGATCGTGAGCGCCTGCATTTCCTTCAGTACATAGGGATGGCAGCGGATGGCGCCCTGGCCGAAGATCATCAGGCTGCGCGTCATGATGTTCGCGCCTTCCACCGTGATCGCGATGGGCACGCCCTGCCAGGCGCGGCCTGCGTAATTCTTCGGTCCCAGGATCACGCCCTTGCCGCCGTGCACGTCCATGGCGTCCGATGCCACCGCGCGGCTGAACTCGGTGGCGTGGTACTTGGCGATCGCCGAGGGCACGGCGGGTTTCTCACCGCGATCCACCGCGGCCGCCGTGGCGCGCGACAGCGCCGCCGTGGCATAGGTGTAGCCGCCGATGCGCGCCAGGGCTTCTTCCACGCCCTCGAAGCGGGCGATGGCCAGGCCAAACTGCTTGCGCATGCGGGCATAGGCACCCGTGGCGGCCACCGCCATGCGCGAGCCTCCCGTGGCATTGGACGGCAGCGAGATGGCACGGCCTACCGAAAGGCATTCCACCAGCATGCGCCAGCCCTGGCCCGCCATGTGCGGACCACCGATAAGCGTGGACAGCGGCACGAATACATCCTTGCCGTGGATCGGACCGTTCTGGAACGGGATATTCAACGGGAAATGGCGACGGCCGATTTCCAGCCCTGGGGTTTCGCGCGGCAGCAGCGCCAGGGTGATGCCAAGGTCTTCCTTCTCGCCCAGCAGGTGTTCGGGGTCGTACATGCGGAAGGCCAGGCCCACCACCGTGGCGATGGGCGCCAACGTGATGTAGCGCTTGTCGAAGGTAAGCCGGATGCCAAGCGTTTCCTTGCCCTCGTGCATGCCCTTGGTGACGATGCCGAAGTCGGGGATGGAGGTGGCGTCCGAGCCCGCCTGCGGGCCTGTGAGTGCGAAGCAGGGAATGTCCCGGCCATCGGCCAGGCGCGGCAGGAAATGGTCCTTCTGCTCGTCGCTGCCGTAGTGAAGCAGGAGTTCGGCCGGCCCCAGGGAATTGGGCACGGCCACGGTGGAGGACAGCGTGGCCGACATCGACGACAGCTTCTGCAGTACCGCCGAATGCGCCAGTGCGGAGAATTCCAGGCCGCCATAGCGCTTGGGGATGATCATGCCGAAGAATTTGTTCTTCTTGATGAAGTCCCAGACGTTCGGCGGCAGATCCGCCAGCTCGTGGGTGATCTGCCAGTCGTCGATCATCGCGCAGAGTTCTTCGACCGGGCCGTCCATGAAGGCCTGTTCCTCGACGCTGAGCTCAGGCTTGGGCTGGCGCAGCAGCTGTGACCATTCCGGCTTGCCGGAGAAAAGCTCGCCTTCGAAACCCACGGTGCCGGCTTCAAGCGCCGTCTGCTCGGTCGCCGAGAGCTTCGGCGTGACCTTCGCAAACATCTTCAGTAGCGGCGCGGAAATCCTGGCTCGGCGGAAATCCACCAGCAGCAGCGGCACCGCCACAAGGCCCAGGATCACCAGCAGCACCACCGTGGTGATGGGCGCGCGGGCGACCAGCCCCACCACCAGCGTGGTGACGGCAGTGGCGATGGCCCAGGTGCGCAGTGAGGTACGGTGGTAGGCACAGGCGCCGGAGGCAATGATTGCCGCCAGGATGGTAAGGATCACAGACATCTTCGTAACCTCGTGGCTTTGCTTCGATAGCCGGCCGCCTTGGGCCGCCGGTGTCAGTTCAACTGATGGATGAATTTCGCGACTTCGTCGGTGAAAGCGTCGTTGGCGTCGCCTGCCACCATATGCGTGGCGTGCGGCAGGTCCACATGCCGGGCATGCGGCACCAGGCCCATGAATTCCTTGACTGTGTCGCGCGAAACGATGTCGCTGCGTCCACCCGACAACAACAGCATCGGTACCTCGATGCGGCGGGCGGCCTCGAACAGTTGCGGCTGGTAGCGTTCGGTTTCGTGGCTTACGGTTTCCAGCAGGGCCGGATCCCAGTGCCAGCGCAGGCGCCCGTCGTCGCCCTGCCGCAGCAAGGGTCGAAGCGATGCTTCGCTTTTGCGTTCACGCTGCGGCATGTAGGCGCCAATGGCATCGGCCGCGGCGTCATAGCTGGAAAAGCCGTCGGGATGGGCACGCATGAAACCGAGGATGCGCTCCACGCCGCGCGTTTCCCAGCGCGGCGTGATGTCCACCAGCACCAGGGCAGCGAATGGAGGCCTGGCGGCCGTGCCGGCCAGCATCAGGCCCAGCAGGCCGCCCATCGACGCACCCACCAGCACCGGCGGCCGGCCATCGCGGGATTGAAGTTCAGAGGCCAGGGCGCCGAGGTCGGCGACGAATTGCTCCATGTGGTATTCGCCGCCCGCCGGGCGGCCGCTTTCACCGTGCCCGCGCGCATCGAAGGTCACCGCGTGCATGCCCCGCTCGGCCAGCGCGGTAGCCGCACCCGTCCATGCATGGCGGGTCTGGCCAAAGCCATGGGCAAACAACACCGACGGCGAACCGCCGCTGCCGAACTCCGCGACGGAAAGGTCGATGCCCCCGTGCTGCACGGAGCGAATCAGTGGTGACGCGGCATGCGTGGAAGCTGTAACCATACGCTTGAGTATGGGAGCTGCGGGTGTTGTCGTCAATACGCCCCCGTACGGTTGTGAAAGATTCGTTGATTCAACCATTTAGCAGTTCGATTCCATCCGCAGGGAATTGCAAACTGCCGGCAAACGGCTACCATGCGGCGATGAACGAGAGTGCCAAGACCGACCGCATCCGCCTTTCCGCCGAGGACTGGGAAGACGCCGCCCTTGGCCTGATCGCCGAACAAGGTGTCGGCGCACTCGCCGTCGAAGCCCTGGCCCGCCAGCTCGGCGTTACCAAGGGAAGCTTCTACTGGCATTTCCGCACGCGCGAGGCCTTGCTGCAAGCGGCGCTGGAGCGCTGGGAGCAATACGGCGAGCGCGAAGTGATCGACCAGATCAAGGCCATCGCCGATCCGCGCGAACGCCTGCCCGAGCTCTTCCGCCGGGTGGCCCATGAGCGCGACCCGCATCGCGTGTACGCGGCATTGCTCAAGGCACTGGACCATCCATTGGTGGTGCCGGTGATGGCGCGCGTGTCCCAGCGGCGCATCGAATTCCTCACCGAGGTCTACCGCGAGGCCGGCATGGCGCCCACGCCCGCACTCAACCAGGCCAGGCTTACCTACGCCGCCTACGTCGGCTTCCTGCAGCTTAATTTCACCCTCGGCCTGCCCCGCCTGTCGCACGATGAGTTCGACGAATACGTGGCTCATATGCTGGCCACGCTCACCCCGCAGTCCTGAACGAATGGGCCTTGCCTGACGCGTTTTGTGGCGATCTACCTTGCAATACCACCGCTCGCAAACTACCGTCATACCTTGTCTTTCCTTAGGACCACGCGGTATGTCGAGCAGTTTGGATGCGTTGAATCAATGGGTTGCCGGTGTGGCGGCACTGACCAAACCGGAACGGATCCAGTGGTGTGACGGCAGCGATGCCGAGTACCGGCAACTGGTGGACGGCATGCTGGCCACCGGTGATCTCATCGCCCTGAACCCGACCACCCACCCGCGCAGCTACCTGCACCGCTCGAACCCCTCGGATGTCGCCCGCGTCGAGCACCTGACCTTCGTCTGCACGCCGCGCGAGGCCGATGCCGGCCCGAACAACCACTGGATGGATCCCGCCCAGGCCCACGCCAAGGTCGACGCCCTGTTCGATGGCGCCATGCAGGGGCGCACGATGTACGTGATCCCCTACTGCATGGGCCCGATCGATTCGCCCATCGCGCGTTGCGGCGTGGAGATCACCGACAGCCCGTACGTGGTTGCCAACATGCGCATCATGACCCGCATGGGCGCCGCCGCCCTGGCCCGCATCGAGCGCGACGGCAGCTTCGTCCGCGGCCTGCATTCAACCGGCGACCTCGACCCCGATAAGCGCTTCATCATGCATTTCCCCGAGGAACTGTCGATCAAGTCGATCGGCTCGGGATACGGCGGTAACGCCCTGCTCGGGAAGAAATGCCACGCCCTGCGGATCGCCAGCCACCAGGCCCGGCGCGAAGGCTGGCTGGCCGAACACATGTTGATCGTGGGTGTTGAAGACCCGCGCGGCGAAACCCACTACATCGCCGCAGCGTTCCCATCGGCCTGCGGCAAGACCAACCTTGCCATGCTGATCCCCACCGGCGGCTACGCGAAGGATGGCTGGAAGGTCTGGACGGTGGGCGACGATATCTGCTGGATGACACCGGGCGACGATGGCAGGCTTTGGGCGATCAACCCGGAGGCTGGCTTCTTCGGCGTGGCGCCGGGCACCGGCGCCAACACCAATCCGAATGCGCTGGCCACGCTGGCGCACGACACCATCTTTACCAACGTCGCCCTGACCGAAGACAACCAGCCCTGGTGGGAAGGGCTCGACGACCGCGTCCCCGCCGTCGACTGGCAGGGCCGCCCCTACGACAAGGCAAATGGCCCGGCCGCGCACCCCAATGCGCGCTTCACCGTCAGCGCGCGGCAATGCCCCAGCTATACCGACAAGGCCGAGGCCGCGCACGGCGTTCCGATCAGCGCCATCGTCTTTGGCGGCCGCCGGCCGTCACTCGTACCGCTGGTGTTCGAGGCCCGCGACTGGACGCACGGCGTGCTGGTGGGCGCGGCCATGGGCTCGGAAACCACCGCCGCGGCCACGGGCGCGGTGGGCGTGCTGCGCCGCGACTCCATGGCCATGAAGCCCTTCTGCGGCTATAACTTCGCCGACTATTTCAGCCATTGGCTCAGCTTCGACAAGCCCGGCGCAAAGCTTCCGAAGATCTTCCACGTCAACTGGTTCCGCAAGGACGCCGACGGGAAATTCATGTGGCCCGGCTACGGCGAGAACCTCCGCGTGCTCGAGTGGATCATCCGCCGCGTGGAAGGCACCGCCCGCGGTATCGACACCCCGATCGGCACGCTGCCGGCACCGGGCGGGATCAACCTGGAGGGGCTGGCCCTTGGCCAGGCTGCCGAACGCGCCCTGTTCGAGGTGGACACCGAGGGCTGGGCGACCGAAATGAAGGACATCGCCAGCTACCTGGATGGCTTTGGCGAACGCCTGCCACGTGCGCTTGGCGACGAGCAGCGGCGCATGGCCGCCGCCCTGGCAAATACGGCCCCGAGGGCGTGGGCCCAGGCGGTGTAAACCCGCGACGGGCTTAAACCAATCCGCCCGCGCGCGCATCCAAGCTGGCAAGATGAATGCCTGCCTCGCCATCGGAACACCCATGCCAGCGCTCGCCGCCGAGCCCTCGGATGCTGACATCGTTCGCGCCGCAGCCGCGGGTGATCGTCGCGCCTTCGAAAAGCTCTACCGGCTGCACGCGGACAAGGTCCATGGCGCCGTGCTGCGCCTGGCTGGATTCGACCATGCCCGCGCGGAGGACCTCGTGCAGGAGTCCTTCGTCCGGGCATGGCAAAAGCTCGACACCTTTCGCCACGACTCCAGTTTCGGCACGTGGATCTATCGGCTGGCGGTGAATACCGCGCTGATGGCCATCCGTGCCCGCAACGCAGACCCGGTGAGCATCGTCGACGATGAACACCTGCCCGACCCCGCCGATAACCCATTCTGCCCGGCCGAGCGCGATGAACTGGAGCGCGCCATCGCCGCGCTGCCGCCACGCGCCCGTGCGGTACTGGTACTGCACGACGTGGAAGGTTGGAAGCACGAAGAAATCGGCAACGAGCTCGGCATGGCCGTCGGCTCGTCCAAGGCCCAGTTGCACCGGGCGCGCTCACTTTTGAAGCGCGCGCTAGGAGACACCCCATGAATGAATTCGAATACCTCCGCCAGATGCGCTCGCTGCGCAAGCCCGTGGCGCCCTCGCGCGACCTGTGGGCTGCCATCGACGGACGCCTGGACGAAACACCGGCCACCCGGTCGCGCCATCTTTGGACGCGGCGCCTGGCCGTGGCCGCCGCCATCTTCGGCGTGGCGATCTTTTCCGGCTCCATTGCCCTGCGGCTGGCCGCGCCCGAAAGCACTAATGTCGCCAGCAGCACGCGCTGGAAGCCCGACGACCCGCGCCTTGCCGGTGCTGCCGTGGAACTTTCCACCGCGCATAGCGAGCTGACCCAGGCCATGCACGACGCACCCGATTCCCCGGCCCTGCGCCGGATCCTCGACCGCACCCAACGCCAGCAGGAACGCCTGCGCCAACTCGACCGCCAGGCCGGCTAAGGCCGCAGGAGAACCCCATGAAGATCATTCGCTACACACCCTTGCTGCTCACCCTGGCCATCGGCCAGGCCATGGCCGACACGCCGATCAACCTGAGCGCCGCGGCGCGCGCCGATGCCCACGTGAGCATCGACAACGTCAAGGGCGAAGTTACCGTCACCGCCTGGGACAAGCCGCAGGTGGAAGTGTCAGGTTCCCTCGGCAGCGGCGCCCGGCCGCTGAAGATCGAAGGCGACGACCGCAACCTGGACATCAAGGTGTCGGGCAGTGGAGACAGCAGTTGGTTCAACTGGAAATCCGATAACCGCATGGGTTCGACGGTACTCAACGTCCGCGTGCCCAAGGGCGTTTCGCTGGACATCAACGTGGTCAGCGCACCGGTGACCATCGATGGCCTGGACGGCGGCACGGTCGATGTGCAAAGCGTCAGCGGCCGTGTGCGCATGAATGCGCGCACCCGCAGCATCAACCTCAATACCGTCAGCGGCAGCATTGACCTGGGCGGCCACGTTGGCGATGCGCAGCTGCAGTCGGTGAGCGGTGACATTACCGCACCGTCGGTGGGCAGCATGCTGAAAGCCGAGACAGTGTCCGGCCATATGAACATCAACGGCGGCCCCTACCACAAGGCGGAATTGAGCACCGTATCGGGCGACCTGCAGCTCGGCGGAGGCATCGAGGGCGACGGCAGCATCGACATCGACTCGATGAGCGGCGACGTGCAGTTGTCGGTGCCTGCCAACCTGTCGGCGAAGATCACCGCCAATACCTTCAGCGGACAGCTGCGCAGCGATTTCGGCGAGGCGACGAAGGGCGAGGACGGCCCGGGCAGCGAATTGAATGCCACCGCCGGCAACGGACGCGGCAAGCTGCACGTGGAGACGTTCTCAGGCGACCTGAAGATCCGCAAGGGCCAGTAAGGTAAAGCTTAAAGGTCCTGGTGATACTGCACGTACGGCGTACGCGACTGGTCAGGCTCGGGGCCCGCAGCGGGCGTGGGTGCGTTGCCGCTGGACCACACGTTCTGCGCACCGATGCTCAACTGGCCCTTCCAGGGCAGCTTCACCGTGACGCCAAGGTCGATCGCACTCCAGCGGCGATCGGCATTGAGCTGGTTGATCGCCCCGGCCTCCGGCTGCATCACGCGACCGACGATGCTGCCCGACAGCGGGCCGCGGTCGACGCCAAGACTCAGGGCTTTCTGATCGACCGTGCTGATGCCCAGCAGGTTGCCCGGCAACAGCCGGATGCGGCCGACGCTGGCGCCGACATCCAGACCCGATTTGCCGTCGAACGGGACGCGTCCCTGGGCGTTGATCTGGGTACTGCTGCCCAGGGCCGACAGCGGCAGTCCGTTCGCCGTCCACGCGCCTGGCGTGCCCGGCAGGACCCGCGGCAGCGTGGTGTCGGAAGTATGCGACGAACCCACGCCCAGCCCCAGGCTATAGCCGGAAATATTGTAGGACGCGCCGATTTCGCTGGCGATGATGCGCGGCGGCGTGCCGCCGGCAACGCAGGCGGCGTTGTTGGGCATGGCGCAGGCATCGGCGGTGTTGACCCACGAGTGGTCAGTGACGCCGGCATGGGCCGTCAGGTTCCTGCCCAGGTCGTAGTTCAGGCGCGTGGACAGCGCCGTGGACGCATCGACCGCACTGAAGGTGATGGGGTTGAGTTCACCCACGCGGCTATTGCTCGATTCCGCCTGCAGGGCCACCATGCGCCCATCAGGGGCGCGCCACAGGGGTACCGCTATACCGGGGCCGACTTCGGCCATGCGATCAGGCTGCTGGTTGAGCAACTTGGCCGCATCCGTGCCTGGATTTGCACCGGCCACGGTCTGACCCGCGGCCGCAAGCGGCAGCGAAATCAATAACATGGCGATGGAACGGCGCAATGAGAACACGTCGGAAATTGGTCCCGGTTGTCGGGCCACCCTCCCCCACGGACGGCAGCAACCCGAATATACCGCGTTTTACAAATAACTAACAGTCCCCTGACTCAAGTTAGGGCCAAGATAGTCGAAAAAGACAGAGGGGAGGCATCGTTAGTTCCCCCCGTTTCACCCATTTTCCTCGCCTTCGGGGGAAGACGTGGATATAAACTGAACTTTATCTTGCCGGGACCCACGCACGCATGACGCTCGCGTCGACAACCAGCGCCGAACTCAGCCCCTTCCAGGGGCTGCCGGACGACGTCCCGCGCGAAGCCATCGAACAGTTGTTCGCAGCCGTAGACATGGCGGCCGTTCGCGACATAATCGAAGACATTGCACGCCAATCGCTGCCGGATGCCGTCATTTACTGGCGGGCGGGCGACAGCACCGAGGAGTTCCGGGAAAGCATCGACCTGCTGTTGGCCGAGGATGCCCACGGCAAGCGCGAACTGCGCGTGGCCTCCCCGCTGGACGCCGGTGCCGATCCTGCCTGGGGCGAGAAAATCGACTGGCTGGGCCGCCTTGCCGCCGCGCGCCTGCGCCAGTTGGGCGAAACCGCCAACCTGTACGAGGCAATCTCCCGCCTGGCGCTGGCAGAACGCCTGCAGCGCGCGCTCTACGCGATTGCCGAACAGGCCAGCGCCGAGCACAACATGAAGGACATGATGAGCGCGCTGCACGCGATCGTCGGCAGCCTCATGTATGCGGAGAACTTCTTCATCGTGTTGTACGACGCGCAGAACGAAACCGTGCGCTTCGCCTACTTCGTCGATTCCGCCGACCCCGACATCCCCGACCACGAAGCGGTAGCACCGCTGGCCACGATCGAACACAGCCTCACCTGGTACCTGCTCAAGAACGGCCGTCCGATGATGGGCGCCAGCGAAGACCTCGAGCAGCGCATCGAAGGCCCGCACCGTCGCCAGGGTCCGTCCTGTGCCGACTGGCTCGGCGTGCCGATGAAGCGCGGAGAGCGCGTGGTGGGTGCCCTGGTGGTGCAGAGCTATCGCGACGACACCCGCTACACCGAAAACGACCGGGAACTGCTGGCCTACGTGGCGCAGCATGTGCAGACCGCGCTGGAACGCCGCCAGGCCCACGAGGAGCTCGAACGCCGCGTGGCCACGCGCACCGCGGCCCTGCGCGAGGCCAACCGCGTGCTGCGCCAGCAAGTGCTGCAGCGCCAGCGGGGCGAACGGCTGCAGTCGGCGCTGTTCCGTATCGCCGAGCTCACCAATGCTTCGGAAAGCCTGGAGAATTTCTACGCTGCCGTGCACCGCGTCATCGGCGGCCTGCTCTACGCGCGGAACTTCTATATCGCGCTGCTCACGGACGACCAGTCCAAGCTCAGCTTCCCCTATTCCGTGGACGAACTCGACCGCGCGCGCAACCAGCGCGAGTTGGGCCGCGGCCTTACCGAATACGTCCTGCGCAGCGGCAAGGCGCTGCTTGCCGACCGCGACGAGATCGACCGCCTGCACCGCGAGGGCATCCTGGTGGCCTCGGGCGCGCGCTCATTGCACTGGCTGGGCGTGCCGCTGATCTGGGGCGAACGCTCGATGGGCGTGCTGGCCGTGCAGAGTTATTCGCCCGAACACACTTACAGCCCGCGCGACCAGGAACTGCTCACGTTCGTCAGCTACCACGTGGCCAACGCACTGCAGCGCAAGCACACCACCGAATCGCTCAAGCAGGCCTACGCCAGCCTCGAGCGCCGCGTCACCGAGCGTACGCGCGCGCTGGCCCTGGCCAACCGCGACCTGCGCGAACAGATCGCCGAACGTGAGCGCGTCGAGCGCCGCCTGAAGTACGAAACCCTGCACGATTCACTGACAGGCCTGCCCAACCGCACGTTGCTGCTGCAGCGCCTGGACCAGGCCCTCTCGCACTACCATGCCAATACCGCCGAAACCTTCGCGGTGCTGTTCGTCGACCTCGACCGCTTCAAGGTGATCAACGATTCGGTCGGCCACCTGGTGGGCGACGACCTGCTGTTCCAGGTGGGCGGACGCATCCGCGCCTGCCTTAAGACCCGCGACGTGGTCGCGCGCCTGGGCGGCGACGAATTCGCGGTATTGGCCGAGGGCATCACGGAGCCGGCGCAGGCGATGCAGATCGCCGAACGCATCATCCAGGAACTGCAAACGCCGTTCCGCCTGGGCGCCAAGGAGATCTTCACCTCCGCGTCCATCGGCATCGCCATGCCCGGTCCCGACTACCAGCGCCCGGAAGACCTCCTGCGCGACGCGGATTCTGCCATGTACCGCGCCAAGGACGAAGGCCGCCACCGCGCCGCCGTGTTCGACGATGGCCTGCGCCGCGAGGCGCTGAGCCTGCTGGAGCTGGAAGGCGACCTCCGCCGCGCGCTGACCCGCAATGAATTCGTACCCTTCTTCCAGCCCGTGGTGGAGCTCGAAGACGGCCGCATCGTGGGCTATGAGGCGCTGATGCGCTGGCGCCATCCCGAGCGCGGCCTGCTGGCCCCCGGTGAGTTCCTCAACGTGGCCGAGGAAACCGGTTGCGCCGAGGCCATCGACTGGCAGATCTTCGAGCAGGTGTGCCGGCAGGCACGTGCGCTCACCCGCGACGAGGGCTTCGTCAGCATCAATGTGTCGGGCCGACATTTCCGTTCGCCGGACCTCGACGAACGCTTGCTGGCACTCTTTGCCGAGCACAACGTCCCGCCGCGCACGATCCGCGTGGAAGTGACCGAGCGTGCGCTGCTGGAGAACCCCGCCCAGGTGAAGAGCATCCTGAACAACCTTCGCGACAAGGGCGTGGGCATCGCGCTGGACGATTTCGGCACCGGATATTCAAGCCTGAGCTACCTGCACCAGTACCCGATCGAGACATTGAAAATCGACCGCTCGTTCGTGATGCAGCTCAGCGACGAAAACGACAGCCAGGGCGCAGCAGTGGTCCGCGCCATCCAGGCCCTGGCCGATTCGCTGAAGATGCAGGTGATTGCCGAGGGCATCGAAACACCGGTACAGCGTGCCGCGCTGATGCGCGTGGGCTGCAAGTTCGGCCAGGGCTTCCTGTTCGCCCAGCCGGCGCCCGCCACGACCTGGCTGCACGCCCCGGGAAAGATCAGCGCCTGACGGCGCCGATCAATGCGGGATGGCGTCGGCCGGTGCCAGGCCGTTGATCTCGACGCGGCGGTCGGGTGCCAGGCATTCGGACAAGGCCTTGCCTTTCTTCTTGCCGCACTCGGCCTTGGGCTCGCTCTCACCCTTGCCGATCGCCGTAATGGTATCGGCGGCCACGCCACCTTCCACCAGGTACCTGCGTACGGCCTCGGCGCGCCTTTGCGACAACTTCAGGTTGTTCTTCGCGGTGCCGGTGCGGTCACTGAAACCCACCACCTTCAGATCGTGGAACTGGGTGGGCATCTGCACCGATAGCAGCATCATGTCCAGGCGCTCGCGGCCGCCTTGCGTGAGCTTGGCCGAGCCCGGCGCAAAAGCCGCATCGCTCGCAAGCGTGACCGGCGGCATGGGTGCCAGCGGCGCGGAGGCCGTGGGTGCGGTCGAGGCCACAAGTGCCTGCGCTGTGGGCGCTGGAACAGGTGCTGGAGCGGGTGCTGGAGTAGGCGCCGCGGTGGGCACTGGAGGCGCAGGCGCCGTCGCAGGCGACGGCAACGAAGCCTGGCTGGTGGCTGCAAGCGCAGCGTCACTGGCCGGCGGCGTGGTTGTCGATGGCGAAGCCGCGGGAGCCGGTGCGGAAACAGGCGCGGATGGCGCAGCGGCGGCCGGTGCCGGGGGTTGCCACGTCGCTACCGGCGGTGCCTGTGTCGCCTTGGCAAGAAGACGCTGCTGGCAACCGTCAGGCTGCCAGTGCATGTCGTTGACGCGGTCGTCCGTGTCGAACGCCACCAGGAACTGGCACTGCTGTACCTGGTCGGCGTCGTCGCGATAATTGAAGACGTAGTTCCAGTGCGATGCATCCATGCCCTCGCGGAAATGCGGCATGCCGATCAGTGCGTACACTTGTGAGCGGGCCAGCCCCTGCTGCACCTGGGCAAGCCTGGACGTGTCGACGAAGACACCTCCGGGAATGGCAGCACTGGCAGGGTCAGGGAATACGATGGCCGGTTCGGCCGGCGGGGAAGACGCGCGCCCAGGCACCTGCGCGCACGCAGCGAGCGAACCGACGACAACGAAGGCAAGCAGGAATTTCGCCCCGGCCGCGCGCCACGACGGCGTGCGCCCCGTTCCCTGGGTCACTTCATCCTTCCTACCATTTTTTGCCTTCCCCGATGTTGACGCCACCGTCACTCCGCGAATTCGTCGTTAAGTTGAGGTTATACACCTAGCGGGCACTCCCGGAAATCAACGACACGCCATAGGCATGCTCGCCTACCCGGCTCCAAACTGACGAGGGTGATCAGGTGGCTGCGAGGGCCGGGGATGGTAATCGGCTTCGCGATCGCCCGGCCGCACCGTGGGCACGATGTTGGCGAGCACTTTGGCGTCGCGTTTGCGGAGGTGGTGGCGGCGCCACCCCACCCCTTCCACCAGCAGCAAGACGAGCACTGCGGCACCGGCCACCCAGCTCCATGGTCGCATCCAGAAGCGTGAATCTTCCTGCCCGACGACCACGCCGGCCGTGCCGCTGGCTTTCGACGCCGGCGCGACGGTGGGCGTTGCGACCGGCGCGGCAGACACCGCGACGACTGGCGTCCTGGCAGGTAATGCCGGCGGCGTTGACTGTGGTTGCGAACGGGTTGTCGTGGCTACCTTCGGCGTCGATGGTGCCGGTGTTGCGCGAACTGCCGCGGCCGGCACTTGCCTGGTAGTGGCAGCGTCGCGGGGCGGCGAAGCAGGTTTCGCTGCCGCCGCGGCGCTCTTGTGCCCGGACTGGGCCGGCTTCTCGCGCACCGGCGGCGCAACGCTTCGCCCGGAATGTTTGTCCGGTTTGGATGCCGACGCTTTCGCCGCAGTCGCCGTCGCCGTCGCCGCTGGCGCAGTGGCCTTCGGCTGTGAGTACTGCGTCATCGTACGGGTGAGGTCGTCGAGCTGGCCCGCCGCCTGCTGACCAAACGCCGGCGCCGCGACTGCGGCGCCCATGCACGCCAACCACGCGCCCCTGGCGGCGCCTGCGCGCCTCCCGGACGATCCGCCCGCCGCCTTCCCCATGGTTGCCTTCCCACCCCGCCCTGCCGCCGTTGGTGCAAGTACAGCGTCATTGACCACCAATCGCAAGTCGCGGGCAGGCGTTCAATGTCCGGCCAGTTCGCCTTGCTGGCTGCGTACCAGGGTGGCGCGCGGCAATTCGCCAAAGGTGTGCCGGTAGTGTTCGGCGAAACGCGACAGATCCCACATGCCGCAACTCAAGGCTACCGACTTCACCGAACGGCGGCTGGCGTCGGCCTCCATCAGGCTGCGATAGGCCGCGCAAAGGCGCAGCAGCGACAGGTAGCGATTGGGCGGGATGCCGACCAGGTCGTCGAAGGCATAGCGCAACGCACGCTCGCTGGCGCCGGCGGCATTGCACAGCTCCTGGATGTAGATGTCGCGGCGCAGGTTCGCGCGCATGAAGTCTTCCACGCGGCGCACCGTGACGTAATGCGCCCGGCGGCCGCGGGAGGACACCGGGCGCTCCTCAGCCGTGGCACCAAGCGTCGCCGCCAGGTGCCGTCGAAGCAGCGGCGCCACCAGTTCGCCCGCCGGCTCGCCGCTTTCCAGGCGCGCGCGCAGGGTGTCGTAGCCATCGCCCAGTGATCGGGCCTCTCCGGCGTGGCTGGCGATGAACATGCGCAGGCGGTGGGCGCTGGGCTCCGGGTTGTCCGGCGACAACGCGGCAAACTCCGCGCGCAACGTGGCCGCGGGCAGCAGCATCAATGTCCAGCGGCAACCGGCAACCAGCAGCACCTCGCTGTCGCCTTCGGGAAGCACGGTGACTACCGAGCCGGGTTCAAGCCCCACGCCGTGGCACCAGCTTTGCGGCGCGGTGTCATGGATGTAGGCCACCAGGCTCATGTCCTCGGGCAGCGTGAAGCTGGCCCGGAACGAAAACCCGTAGCAGCCGGTGATCAACACGCAATCGCCCGCTTGTTGCGTGACCACCTCGCCCTGCAGTGCCGCGGCTCCCAGCAGCACCACATCCGCCTCGCAAACGCCCAACACCGCCGACACTCCGGCCAGGTCAAGCGACCGCACCACGCCTCCCCCCTCGCTGTTTTCCCCGCCCACGCGCGTTGCTCCATTCAGGCTGTGGCCTCGAGGAATTTATAGGAGCAAACGCCTGCGTGTATAGCTGCACGAAATCGGCAATTACCCGGGCTGATTGAGTTGGCGGCCCTACGCGGCGCATTCTGGCGCCAGGGCAGGAGCCCGCGGCCGTGGCCGTACCGCGGCTGACTTGGCCCCCTGGGGGCCGAACCGCCCCCTGGCTGGCCGCCGCCAGGGTCAAATCGGACGGAAAAATCGCCGCGACGGCGTGGCGGACAGCTGGCTCACCCATTAAAGTATGGATTCAGGTGCCGTTTCACCGCGATAACGGCCGCAGGGAATCCGCATGACTCGAAAGGCCACGACAACCGCCGCCAAGCTGGCTGCCTGCCTTGTGCTGGCCCTTGCCCCCGTGGGCATGGTTCTTGCCGCCGCCAAGCATGCCCCGGCCCCGCGGCCACCGGCAGCCACGCCGGCGACCGCACCGGCCGACGTGCCCACCGGTCCCGCCCAGATCAGCGGTGCCACGGCTGACGAACTGCGGCGCCTGGTCGACGAACACGCGCTCTCGGAACTGCGCCGTACGGCCAACGGCAGCTACGCCGCCAGCCTGCTATTCGACACCGACCACCTGGTGTACTACGTGGTGCTGTCGCACAACGCGGAGTACTGGCGCGTGATCAGGTCCGAAGTGGTGGCCGACGCCGAGCGGGTCTACCGCACCTTCGCCCAGCAAAGCGAGCAACTGGCACAGACCGACATCGACACGGTGCGACTGGAAGCTGGCCGCAAGTACGGCGAGAAACTCCTGAACCTCAACCAGCAGCGGCTGGCCAAGTTGCAGGAAGACGCCCAGCATCGGCAGCAGCAGGCCACCCAGGTGGCGGCGATGCAGCAGCAGGCCAAGGCACAGGCCACCTCACTCAGCTCGGACCTGCGCAGCACCCGCTCGCAACTGGAACAGGTGCAGCAGAACATCCGCACGCTCGAAGCGCAGCAGGCCGATCCCTTGCTCAACCTGCCCGAGGCACCCGCCCCGACCACCGCGCCCGCACCGGTGACCACAACACCCGAGCCTTCCCGGCAGCCGTAACGTCCTGAGTTTTTGAAGGGGCGCTACTGCAGTCGCGTCGGCGCCGCCGGCACGGCCGCGGGATCGGCGGCAAGCACCTGCTCGGCGTCCACCTTGTCGAAGGTGTAGCGCTGCGCGCAGAACTCGCAGACCACCTCGATCTCGCCGTCACGGGCATCAAGCGCGGCCTGCACCTCATCCCGCCCCAGCGAACGCAACATCGCCTGCACGCGTTCGCGCGAGCAACTGCAACCAAAGGCGAGCATGCGCGGCTCGAACAGGCGTACGTTTTCCTCGTGGTACAGGCGGAACAGCAATTCTTCCGGACGCGTGGCGGCAAGCTCGGCCAGGGTGAGCGTGTCGGTAAGGTGGTTGACGCGATTCCACGCATCGTTGTCGGACACGCCGCCATGGCCGCCTTCGCCAGGCATCTTCTGCAGCATCAGGCCCACCGCGTGGTCGCCGTCGGCCACCAGCAGGATGCGCGCGGGCAACTGCTCCGATTGCGTGAAGTATCCCTCCAGCGCCTGGGCCAGCGAAGGTTTGTCCAGCGACACCAGCCCCTGGTAGCGCTTGCCGTGCTCGGCGCTGCCGATGGTGATGGCCATCAGGGCATTTTCCATGGCTCCCAGGTCCAGCGACCCGGGAAGCGGTTCGTCCCAGCGGGCCAGTCCACGCAGGCGGCCCTGGTCGGCGCACTCGGTAAAGAGCAGGCGCAACGGACCGGAACTCTTGAACTCCACCGATAGCGTTCCCTCCAGCTTGATGTTGCCCGTCAACAGCGCGCTGGCCGCCAGGCTTTCACCCAGGAGGCTCCGCAACGGCGCAGGGTAGTCGGCGCGCGAGGCCACTTCGCGCCAGCTCGAGCCCAGGCGCACCAGCGCGCCGCGCACGCCGGCCTCCTCAAGCAGGAAGCGGTAAAGGACGTCGTCGGTGGGAAAGGTGGGGGTATCTGTCACGTGGAGTCTCCGGCAAGCTCGCTTACTTGGGGGCAAACGGCTTTGATGGCAACCTTCCCGCCTGGCCATGACGGGCCTACGTATACTCTGCCTCATCCTCCGCCCGGCTGATCCATGCCCACGCATTCACGACCTTTCTGGAGCCGCCTGCTGCGCATGACCGGGCTGGCCCTGCTGGCCTTCGTGGCGATCTCCTGGCTGGCCGTGCTGGTGATGCGTTTCGTGCCGCCGGTGACTTCCGCGATGATGCTCGAGCGCCGCATCGAGGCCGCCGCCACGGGCGAGCCGAATTTCCATTTCGCCCACCGCTGGGTGCCGGCAAGTGAAGTCACGCCGCTGGTGCCGCTGGCGATGGTAGCCGGAGAGGACCAGAAATTCCCCTTCCACCGTGGCTTCGATGTCGACGCCATCCAGGATGCCATCGATGCGGCGGATGAAGGTAAACGCCTGCGCGGCGCCAGCACCATCAGCCAGCAGGTGGCGAAGAACCTTTTCCTGTGGAATGGCCGTAGCTTCATCCGAAAGGGGCTGGAAGCGTATTTCACCGTACTGCTGGAGCTGACATGGCCCAAGCGGCGCATCGTGGAGGTATACATGAACATCGTGGAGCTCGGTAACGGCATCTACGGCGTGGGCGCGGCCAGCGATGCGTTCTTCCGTGTTCCGCCCGCGCGGCTGTCGGCCACGCAGGCGGCCATGTTGGCCGCCGTGCTGCCCAACCCGCGGCGCCTGCGCGTGGACAAGCCAAGCGCCTATGTCATGCGGCGCACGGCGTGGATCACCCAGCAGATGTCGCAGCTGGGCGGTCCGGCCTATGTCACCTCGAACCATCCCGTACCACGACAAGGACGCTGACCGATGACGGAACTCACTGTGCTGGTGCCCGCTTACAACGAAGCCGATGGACTGGCCGACTTCCATGCGCGGCTGGCGGCCGTGCTCGACACGATACCCGGCACGGTACGGGTGCTTTACGTCGACGACGGCAGCAGCGACCCGACATGGGACGCCATCACCGCACTGGGCGCCGCCGATGCGCGCGTCACGGGGCTGCGCCTGTCGCGGAATTTCGGCAAGGAGGCGGCGATGACCGCGGGCCTGGACAACGTGGATGCCGACGCCGTGGTGGTGATCGATGCCGACCTGCAGGACCCTCCCGAGGTGATTCCCGCGCTGATAGAGCGCTGGCGCGCCGGCTACGACGTGGTCTACGCCACGCGCCGCGTGCGCGAGGGTGAAAGCGGTTTCAAGCGCCTGACGTCAGCGGCCTTCTACCGCGTGATGGAAAAGCTCTCCGACACCCCCGTGCCCCGCGACACCGGCGACTTCCGCCTGCTCTCGCGCCGCGCCGTGGAAGCCCTGCGCCAGTTGCGCGAGCGCCAGCGCTTCATGAAGGGCCTGTTCACCTGGGTGGGCTACCGGCAGACCGCCGTGGTCTACGACCGTCACTCCCGCCACGCCGGCAAAACCCATTGGAACTACTGGCGCCTGTGGAACCTCGCCATGGAGGGGATCACCTCGTTCTCCACGGCACCGTTGCGGCTGGCCACCTGGGTGGGCGTGAGCGCTGCCTGCGTGGCCTTCCTGTACGGGCTGTGGGTGATCATCAAGGTACTGGCCTTCGGCGACCCGGTGCGCGGCTATCCCACCTTGCTGGTGGTCATCCTGTTCCTGGGCGGGGCGCAGTTGCTGGCCCTGGGTGTGATCGGCGAATACGTGGGCCGCAACTACGCGGAGAGCAAGGCGCGGCCGATCTATTTCATCGAGGACCGGCTGGCTTCACGTGGCGATAACCGAACCGACCACGCGCGGGACTAGACTGATCACATCGTTCCATGCGGAGGGGCAGGACATGCAGCAAGTCAAGCATCTGTTGCAAGGCAAGGGTAGCGAAGTATTCGCCGTAGCCCCGGACGCGCCGGTTTACGAGGCCATCCGTGCCATGGCCGAACATGTCGTGGGCGCACTGGTGGTGCTCAAGGGCAGTGAACTGGTGGGCGTGATCTCCGAACGCGACTACGCGCGGAAGGTGATCCTGCAGGGCAAGTCGTCCGCGCAGACGGCGGTGGCGGAAATCATGTCCACCCCGGTGATGACGGTGGGCCTGGACAACACCGTCGATGAATGCATGCGCCTGTGCACCGACGGCCGCATCCGCCACCTGCCGGTCGTGCACGGCGGCCGAGTGGTGGGAGTGGTGTCCATCGGCGACCTGGTCAAGGCGGTGATCGACGACCAGGCCCACGAGATCGACCAGTTGCAGCGGTACATCGCCTCGTAGGAGCCCCGCCCTCGGGGTCAACTGTTGGGCAACTATTGGGGGTCAGAGTCATTACTCTGACCCCGCTTTCGTTCAGGCTGCGCGGCGAGCGTCGATGTACGGTTCGGGCAGCAGATCGGGCGAGGTGCCAGCCTTGCGGCTGATCCAGGTGGCAAGCACCGAACCACACATGCAGATCAAGGCCATGCCGGCGACACTCACGCCCAGCGCACGCAGCCCAACGACGCCTGAGGTCACCAGGACGTCGCCCAGGCGCCAGACGGCGGTCTCGACGAAGTTCTTCCCCTTGTAGCGTTCCTCGCGCGCCACGCGCGTATACAGCGCGTCGCTGGCGGGCTTGGTCATGCCGTAGGCCATGCCGCGGGTGACCACCTGCATGATGGTGATCACCCGCGGCATGGCCTACGG